>NZ_JBGKEB010000004.1:0-255189 GCF_041399425.1 Enterobacter sp. KBR-315C3_2022 | reverse complement strand
CGCCGAGAGGGCGTGACCTACATGGATGTAGGATCACGCCCGACCCGATAGCCGAAGGGAATAAGCCGAAGGTACCGCGAAGCGGCGATTTTCTTTGCCGGGAGCCGGGATAGTGAAGGGGGCGGCGGCGAGCCCCCTTCACACGTTCACAAGTAACGAGATTTCAGAGTAGCAAGGCTCGTAAAGTGAACGGAATTACCACCATAGCCGTATGTTTCCCCTCACCCCAGCCCTCTCCCCAAAGAGGAGAGGGGGCCGACCGTGGCACTATTTTTTTCTGGGGATCCCTCAGCCCCATAGGGGAGAGGGAATAAACGTCTCCTACATTTATTTTCATTTCCCTGCATCCAGTTTTCCCCCTTCCCTCGTATATGGGTATGTGAGCAACTCCTTTGCTCCCCAATCCGAGGAATGATGATGAAAAAGCTAACCCGTGTTGCCTTCGTAACCAGCGCTTTACTCTTCAGTGCAGGCGCCTCAGCAGCCATGACGTCAGCCACCGTGATGGTGGGCGGAGCGGAAATGTTCCCGAGCAAAAATATCGTTGAAAACGCCGTGAACTCAAAAGATCACACTACCCTCGTCGCCGCCGTCAAAGCGGCCGGACTGGTAGATACGCTGCAAAGTAAAGGACCGTTCACCGTCTTCGCGCCTACCGATGCGGCCTTTGCGAAGCTGCCTGCGGGCACGGTCGATAGCCTGGTGAAGCCAGAGAATAAGGCGCAGCTTACCAGCATCCTGACCTATCACGTGGTCGCCGGTAATTACGATATGAAAGCGCTGGAGCAAAAAATTAAACAGGGAGGCGGTCACGCGGAGCTGAAGACCGTTAACGGCCAGCCGCTGTGGATCATGAGCAACGGCCCGCACAATATTCAGCTCAAGGACGGTAAAGGCAACGTGGCGAATATCAGCACCTATGACGTTCATCAAAAAAACGGCGTGATCGATGTGATTGATACCGTCCTGATGCCTAAGTAGTTGTCTATACTTCGGAAGTGTGACGTCGCCTTCCGGGAAAAACATGGATAACGCGCTGGCTGAACAGCAGCAAAAATTAATGCAGGCGGTCGCTAACGGCGATCGCCGCGCATTTGAACAACTCTACCGACTCACCTCGCCGCATCTGTTTGCCGTTGCGCTGCGCATGCTGCGCGACCGCGCCTGGGCGGAAGAGATCCTTCACGACTGCTTTATCACCGTCTGGAGTAAAGCCGAAACCTATAACGCCGCGCTAAGCTCCCCGATGACCTGGCTTACGCATATCGTGCGCAACCGCTGTATTGACTGGCTGCGCAGCGGGCAAATTCGCGCGGCGGCCCGCGAGGCCCCGTATTCCGACGCGCTTCTGCTGAGCGAAAACGACGCGCCTGACAGCTGGCACGACGACGCGCAGGCAGAACGGCTCCGGCACTGCCTGGCGCACCTGAGCAACGAACAGCGCCAGAGCATCACGCTCGCCTACTATCAGGGGATGTCTCACAGCGATATTGCCGACTGGCTCCAGCAGCCTGTCGGCTCGGTAAAAAGCTGGCTACGCCGCGCAATGGACCATCTTCGGGAGTGTGTGGGCCTATGAAACACGATGAAAAGCGCGATGAGATGCTGGCCGCGGAATATGCCCTCGGCACCCTGCGGGGAGGCGCGCGGCTTCAGTTTCAGAAAAGGGTTGCCGCGGAACCGGCTCTGGCCGCCCGCGTGGCGCGCTGGCAGAACATGTTCAGCACGCTCGACGACCATCTTGCGCCAGTCGCGCCGCCTGAACGCGTGTGGAAGCGAATCGCCCTCGAACTGCCGGACAAAAGACCCGCGCGCAAAAGCCGACCCTATTTCGGCTGGCTGGTCGCGGCCAGCCTCGCCGCCCTTACCGTCATCGCCTGGTATTCCACCCGCGCGCCGGAGTTTGCACCGCTGGTGGTGCTTAACGACGCCCAGCAGCGCGGGCAGTGGGTTGTCAGCGCGGACGCACAGCGCCAGCACCTGAGCGTCACGCCGCTTAAACCGAACGCCCTGGCTACGCAAAACAGCCTGCAGCTTTGGCTGATCCCCGGCGGGCAGGCCCCGATATCTCTGGGTCTGCTCCAGGCCGACGCGCCGACGCAGGTTACCCTCAGGCACGCGGCGCTCGCTCCGGACGCGACGCTAGCCATAAGCCTTGAGCCAAAGGGAGGCTCGCCCACCGGCCTGCCCACCGGCCCGGTGCTGTACAGTGGAAAACTATAATCACGGGCCTTGTTCGCAAGGCCGCATTCATGATGCAAAAATGACAATCTGTTCAAAAATAACCTGGACGTCCGGCTTAAATGGCAATGTTTTCAATCCCCAAGTTTATTTTGATTAGATGCCATTCGCGGGCGCGAGCCGTTGGCGAAGAGCACCGCGGCGTATTATGTGTCGAATGGGGCACCGGTGAGACGCTGAGGGGCAAGCCCTTTATTCCCGAAAAGCCTCCAGCCGCTTAACCTGCCGCCCTTCCCCGTCAAAATTCTCCGCTGCCAGCCAGGCGCGCAGCGCCGCATCGCGCTGCGGCCATTCACCATCAATAATAGAAAGCATATCGCTGTCGCGGTTGCGCCCTTTGCGCACCAGCTTCTGGCGCAGCCGCCCTTCCCAGACGAATCCCAGCCGCTCCGCCGCGCGGCGAGAGGCGGTGTTCATCGAATCGCACTTCCACTCCAGCCGACGGTAGCCGTGCTCGAAGGCGTTTTTCAGCAGCAGCCACACCGTTTCGGTGCCGATTCGGGAACCTTTCATCTTCCGTGACCAGGTGACGTGGCCGATCTCAACCGATCCGAGCAGCCGCTCGTTCGCCATATAGCTCACCAGCCCCACCGCGCGCCCGGTGCGCAAATCAATCACGGCGTAGGGCACCAGCGCGTCGTCCATCACCTTTCCCTGCACCCAGTGGGCGGTTGCCTCAACGTTCGCGGGCTTTGTGCTGGCAAGCCACGTCCAGTCGCTATCGTCGCCCAGCGCGTAGGCCTCATAGAGATCGGCCGCGTGGCGCTCAATGTCCAGCGGATCCAGGCGGCAGTACTGGCCAAACAGCGGCGTGCGGGTCAGGACGCGCGCGCCTGCCCAGTCGCGAACGATATCGTTAACAAGCTGACCGTGTTGATTAATTTCTGGCACGACGAAGACTCCCTGAAAGGTAAGGAGTTTGTTATAGCAGGCTAAAAAGAGAACGAAAAGATCGGAAAAGGTAGGCCGGGTAAGGCGCTGCCGCCACCCGGCAAAAGGGTTACTTCAGCAGCTTCACCGTGGCGTCGATGTCGATCTCGTCTTCGGTGAAAATCAGCGTCGAGTTCTGGAAGGTGGTGATCGCCAGCTTCTTCACCGTGCGCATTTCGCCCGGCTTTTTCTCGGATTTCGGCTTGATGCTGTTCATCAGCAGCCCCACCGACAGCACCGCGTTCTCTTTGTCGATTTTGCTGTCGACCGGCTCTTCTTCGCTGAACACCACGTACGATTTGATCGAGGTGAGCTTCACGCGCTCGCCTGCAATGTAGAGGTGTTTGCTTTCCGGGATCACCTTCACCGCGTACGCGGAAAGGCCTTTGTTGTTGGTTGTCGGCTCGAAGGTCACCGCCGCGTCTTTCTTAATCAGATCGGGGTTGGCGACCTTAATCACGTGAAAATAGCGGTTGTCGCCGTTTTCATCTTTGATAAATCCAAAGCCTTTATCTTTAAACCACGTTGTGATTGTACCGTTCATGCTGCTTCCGCCCGTCTGTCGATCGTTAACTCAATTTTTGCAGCGCGCAGTGTAATGCACAATGTCCGAACAGACAAAAAAAACCCCTGCACGGGTGCAGGGGAAAATCATGTCAGAGCTTATTTTTTTATTAGTTGAATACCATTCCGCCGTCAATCAGCAGCGACTGACCGGTCATGTAGTCGGAGTCCGGCCCGGCAAGATAGGAGACGCAGGCCGCCACGTCTTCCGGTTCGGAGAGCCTGCCAAGCGTGATGCGTTTGGCGAAGGTTTCCGTACCGTAGCCGAGCGGTTTGCCCGCCGCCTCGGACACCTGACGGTCGATTTCCGCCCACATCGGCGTTTTCACAATGCCGGGGCAGTAGGCGTTAACGGTGATCCCCAGCGGAGCGAGATCCCGCGCGGCGGTCTGGGTCAGGCCTCGCACCGCGAACTTGCTGGAGCTGTAGACCGCCAGCTCCGGGTTGCCGGTATGGCCCGCCTGGGAGCAGGCGTTGATGATCTTGCCGCCGTGCCCTTCCTTGCGAAACGCGTCAATCGCCGCCTGGATCCCCCAGATCACCCCTTTGACGTTGATGTTGTACACCTTGTCGACGATCTCCGGCGTGATGGATTCGATCGGCGTGGACGGCGCAACGCCCGCGTTGTTGACGATCACGTTGAAGCCGCCCAGCGCGGTGCGGGCTTTTTCCACCGCCGCAAACACCTGATCGCGGTCGGATACGTCTACCTTCACGGCAATGGCCCTGCCGCCGCTGCGTTCGATCTCATCGGCAACCGCCTTCGCGGTCTCTTCGTTGTAATCGGCAATCGCCACGGCAAAACCGTCTTTTACCAGGCGCAGCGCAATCGCCTTGCCGATCCCCTGGCCGGAGCCTGTTACGAGAGCAACCTTTTGCATCATTCTGTCCTTATATTGAGTCACAAAATCTGGCTGAGATGGAGCTGGCCCATCAGCAGCGGGTTATCGCTATAGTCGACGGGAATGGCCACCACGGCCGGGCCGTCAACGTCCATCGCCGCGCGCAGCGTTGGCTCCAGCGCATCGGCGCTTTCAACCGCAAAGCCCTTCGCCCCGAACGCGTCGGCGTAGGCTTTAAAATCAACCGGGCCAAACTCGACGCCGGAGAGGCGCTGGTATTTTTTCTCTTCCTGGATCGCCACCATGTTGTAGGCGTTATCCACCCAGATGATGTGCAGCACGTTGGCGTTAAGGCGCACGGCGGTTTCCAGCTCCATGCTCGACTGCAGGAAGCCGCCGTCGCCGGAGACGGAGACCACCTTGCGGCCCGGGTTGACCAGCCACGCGCCGATCGCCCACGGCAGGGCCACGCCCATCGTCTGCTGGCCGTTGGAGATCATCACCTGGCGCGCGCGGAAGCTGTAAAGGTAGCGGGCGATCCAGATGTGGAAGCTGCCCATGTCGACGGTGAGCGTCACGTCATTGTTCACGATGTCCTGCATGGCGCGCACGATGCGCAGCGGATGAAGGGCAAACTGGTTGAGCGACGCCCCGCGACGGTCGAGGAGATCGCGCTGGTGCTGGCGGTCAACGAGGATCTCCGTCGCCTGCGGGCTCAGCGCCAGCGTGTGGTCGAGACGCCCCGCCAGCGCGCTCAGCGTCGCGGCGATGTCGCCCACCAGCTCGAGGTCGGGCACGTAGTTGCGCTCTTCGTAGGCGGGCAGCACGTCGATGTGCACCAGGGTCGCGTCGCCGCGGTTCCACATGGCGGGCTCGTATTCAACCGGGCTGTAGCCGATGCAGATAATCAGATCCGCCAGGTGCAGCAGCCGATCGCCCGCCTGGTTATTGAACAGCCCGACGCGCCCGGCAAAGCGGGTAAAGTGCGCCTGATTCACCGCCCCGGCGGCCTGATAGGTGCTAGTGACCGGGATGCGGCTTTTCTCCAGCAGCTGGCGCAGCGCGGCGCTGTTGGCGGGCTGGCTCGCCATCAGGCCCAGCAAAATCACCGGATTTTTGGCCTTTTCGATAAGCTTCGCCACGTCGTTAATCGCCGCCTCCGGCGCGGGGCCCATCAGCGCGGCATTGCCTGCGGGCAGCACCGCGCCCGTGGTGGGCTGGTCAACGATGTCCTGCGGCAGGCTGACGAAGGCGCTGCCCGGCCTGCCCTGCTCGGCGGCGCGAAACGCGTTCGACACCACCTCGGCGATGGCGTCCGGCGCGTTCACCTCCACGGAATATTTGGTCACCGGGCTAAACATGGCAACGGTGTCCATGCTCTGGTGAACCTGTTTGGCCTTATCCGCCCGCTTCACCGCGCCGCCCAGCGCCACTACCGGGTCGCCCTCGCTGTTGGCCGTTGCCATGCCGGTGATCAGGTTCGAGCAGCCCGGCCCCGAGGTCACTAATGCCACCCCGGCCTTGCCGGTCAGCCGCCCGACCGCCGCCGCCATAAACGCGGCGTTCGCCTCGTGGCGCACCGGGATCAGTTCAATCGGCGAATCGAGAAGCGAATCAAACACCTTGTCGATTTTCGCACCGGGAATACCAAACACGTGCTTCACGCCCTGCGCTTCCAGCTGGCTGACGACCAAATCGGCGCCGTGCGCCCACTGGCGCGCATGTTTTTCACTGTTCACGGTTGTTCTCCTGTTAGTTTTCGACGGAGCGGATCGCCGCATCGAGATCGCTGGGGTGAAGGTTGGCCTGTAAAAACGCGCTGTCGGCGGGAAGGTCGATCATCAGCTTGTGAATTTCGCCGAAGGTGAGCACGCCGCTCTCCAGTTGGTAGTCCAGCAGGTGGCCGCCGCCCTGGCGATCGTCGGTAATGAAATGCTCGTGATAGCCCGCCACGTTGATGCCCTGCATATGCTGCGGCGTGCGGAACCCCACCAGCACGCCCTCGCGCGCGTTAAAGCGGAACACCGGCTGGTCGTCGAGCACGTCGGTCATCGCGCGGTACGGCGGCGTCTGGCGCGGCACGGTGCGGGTGTGCGCATGGCGGAAATGGCCGTCGATGCGCAGGGCGCAAAAGAGGTTATCCGACGGGATCTGCTGGTCGATAACGTCGTGGACCTGCTGGCGGCTCACCGGCCCGTCGAAAACCTTGCGGTACTGCGGCTGAAACCAGGTCATCACCGCGAACGGCGTTTTTTGCTCCGGCTTCGCGGCGCGGGCGCTGCCGTCGGCGCGCAGCTGATAGACCTGGCTGCTGAAGGCGATCATTTCCCCGTCCAGCTCGTTGAACGTGCCGAGGCCAAAATCACCGTGCGCGAGCAGGCTGGCGATGGTGGTTTCCCCTTCATAAACGCCGCTTAGCAGGGCGCTCATGAGCGATGTTTGATATATCACACTGTCAGGATGTTGCGCTGAAAACCCGCGCAGGGTCTCGCAAAGGCTTTCCTCACAGTCACATACAGGTGAATGGGTCATCATGCGTCCTCTTCAACTTTTTTAGAAAGGTTAAATAAATGTTGACCCGATTCAGCACAGAGTTCCAATATAGAAATCCTGCTGGTTTGAGACGTTTTTGATATGGAACTTCGTTACCTGCGCTATTTCGTCGCGGTGGCCCGCGAGCGACACTTCACCCGGGCGGCCAAAGCGCTGGGCATTTCCCAGCCGCCGCTCAGTCAGCAAATCAAACGCCTGGAAGACGAGGTGGGCACGCCGCTGCTCCGACGCCTGACGCGCGGCGTAGAGCTGACCGAAGCGGGAGAAGCCTTTTACGAGGACGCCTGCAAAATTCTGGCGATGAGCGACGCCGCGCTGGAGAAGGCACGCGGCATCGCGCGCGGCCTGATCGGCAGCCTGTCGATTGGGATCACCAGCTCGGACGCCTTTCATCCCCAGATCTTTACCCTGATCCGCCAGTTTCAGCAGCAGAACCCGGCGGTGACGGTGAATCAGGTGGAGGCGAACATGGCAACGCTGATGAACAGGCTGGGCGAAGGGGAGCTGGATTTAGCGTTCGTGCGGCTGCCGTGCGAAAGCAGCAAGGCGTTCGATCTGAAAATACTCGATCGTGAGGCGATGGTCGTGGCGCTACACCGTTCGCACCCGCTGGCCGGGAGCGAGGCGCTGGCGCTGGAACAGCTTAGCGATACGCCGCTGATTATGTTCCCGCAGGAGGTGGCGCCGGGACTGTACGACCGCGTGTACGGCTGCTGCGAGCGGGCCGGCATTGATATGCACAATACGCTTCAGGCGTCTCAGCTCTCCTCATCCCTGAGCATGGTCGCGGCGGGCGGCGGATTCGCGTTGGTGCCGCAGTCGATGGCGTCGATTTCCCCGCCAAACGTCACCTATCACGCCCTCTCCTCGCCCGAGCTGTTTACGGACATCGCGATCTGCTGGCGGCGCTTCGAGCGCTCGCGCACGGTGAAGCGCTTTCTGGCGACGTAGTAATTGCGCTGGCGAACGTTCCGATCGTCCTGAACGTCCACCACCGAACTGCCCGGCAGGTTTCAGCGTTGGCGAGCATGTGGGTGAAGTCGCACTGAGGAGCTTACTTTTTCCTCGCCTGGGCTAGCACAGAATACTCCCCCCTTGAGGGTAAGGGAGAACAGCGGAAAGGTGCCAGGCGTTAACAGGATAGAACGCGTATGCCGCCGCCATCGCCGCGAGGCTCAAGACAACGCTGATGAAGAAGTAGGTTTTGAAGGGCTGCTTCTGCGTCTTATGGCGGAAAAGCTGCTGGCCGACAATTGCGCCGGGCCACCCGCCCAGCACGCCAAACACCAGCAGCGTGGATTCGGGCACCCGACGCCAGGCCCTGCGCGCCGCCAGCTTATCCCCGCCGTAGATCGCCAGCGTCAGGACGTTCACCAGCAGCAGCCACGCGGGAACGGGATGCGGCGTAAGCAGGCTGGCGATCGCCGCAAGGACAAGGAGCAGATAGCAAAAGCGATTGAGATTCATAAGGTATGTACAGCATGAAGCAGGAATTTTGTGTCCGCATTATACACAAAGCAGCATAGCGGCATGAGCGGATTGCCGCTCCCCATCGCAGACAATCATTAACGCTGCAACACAGGATCGTTGCTCGTCGAAAACAAAATATGAGCGCTGCACATTACCCTTTTCTGGCGTCAAGGCCGTTGTCAGCAAAGGCTTTTTGGAAGACGCCTCGCAAACCTGAAAGTAACCTTGTGTAACTCAGGGTTATTTCTTTTCTTACCGTCTTCATGGTCGTAAAGTGCCTGCGTTGCGGAACACGCGCAATGGGGCGTAGGAACCCGTACATAACGACACGACAATTATTATGATGCGGCAGCGCTCAGCCCCCTAACGTTCGGTTGCGCTGGCGGAGCAGCCTATAGGCTGGCCGTCTTGTCGTGTGCGGTATTCCTACCTCCGTCAGCGTAACCCCCATGAGCGTAGGAACTCGTAGGCTGGTCTGGAGTTAGTTTAAAAAGGAAAAAACATGACAACAATTTCATCTGAGAATTACGCACTTTCTGAAGAGACTGTAATTAGCCCGCTTCTCACCCTGCCGGTTTTAGAATCTGCGGATCTCTTTGAGCTGGCGAACGTCTGCACCGCCTGCGTCAGCGTGCTGGTTGAATCCGATAGCGATGACGCCAGGGCCGCGCTTTACACGCGGCTGTTTGCGGCCCTCGAAACGCTGCGCGAAAGGTGCAAGGACGACCTCTCGCCGTACCTCGTTGAACAGCTGATTGCGGGGGAAAAGAGCGGTTCCTGCGTGCCGGACTGCTGGCTGGAGACGGGGCTACAGGTGGACTACGCGCTGGCGCTGACGAAGGCGCTGATGGCGGGAACGCTGATGCCAGAGGTAGCAAAAGCGCTGACCCGGCTGCTGCACGATATGGTGTGGATGCTGGCTGAATATATAAAGGAGCCGTATTTTACGGCGCACTGACAGGCCTGAGAGAATGGGTCGCGCGCGGTAAAGGTACTCCCGGCTGTACCAACGCTGGCGTTTTGAGAATATCAACGATGCCATCAAACCAGCCGGGAAGAAAAACCCCCGGGGCGGCGGTGATTACCGGAAAGCAGGCATCAGCCACACGGCGAGCAGGTCAGGGTTTCAATGGCTCTCAACCTTTTTAGCAAAACGTGCTGTTTAAGAAAGACCTTAATGACCACTTTAAGCAGCAAAATTCCTAAGTCGATGCGTTTTACCCGATAGAAAAAGAGAACATTTTTCTGTTTGAATATCCTAATTCAAACATTAACAAAAATTTTAATCGCGACAACGGCGCATCGATTAGGAATATTCCATCATAATCCGTCCTCGATGCCTATTTTTTATACCTTGATCCCCACCCGGAAAGTTCCTAACATGCGCTTAAAGGAAATAATTATTTAGCATGGAGCTAAAAGCCGCAAATCTACTTTCATGATTATTTCTCTTCATGCGTATGAATATCTTTTTACGCAGGGAAGCATATCGTTAAAAAACCCACACCAGATAATGTCTTCGACTTAACCATTCGGAGTGGGTTCTTTTTTTCAAAATTAATTTTACCTCACTATGGGATTTAATGATGAAACTGAAAACACAACTCACAATAGTTGCTTTTTTGACTGCGATATCGCTCTCGCAATCGGCGCTGGCAGCAGGCTTTTGCGGGAATCGTACGAGCGTATCTTACGGCGGTGCAGCGACCGTAACCGGCGATCTCAATCAAAATCGCTGCATCGAAATTGGTGCCTGGAACTACGGCGGCGAAGGCGGATACGCGGGAAAGGCGTTGAATGTCAACATGCTGAGCGGTAGCCTGATGAACGTCCTCGGTTTTATGGAAGATTCTACCGTTAATTCAGGGGCAGAAGTTTATATCACTCAGGTTTCAAAAATTGCCAACGGCGGTTTTGATAGCACGGTTCCCGCAACGGCATCCAATATCACCATCCTGAGCGGTGGCCTGGCGCGCGTATATGACGGCGGCACCCTTAAAAATTCATTATTAGATGGAGGGATGGCGTATGTTTCGAATTCGGGAAATACGGGCAGCACCGGAAAAGCAATCGATAATGAAGTCAGCAACGGCGGCAAATTATATGTATTTAGCAATGGCTACAGTAACGGGACAGTCGTTAATAAAGACAGCTATGAATATGCCCAGCAGGGTGGCGTCTCCGAAAACGCGCAAATAAACGGAGGGTATCAGTACGTCACCTCCCAGGGCGTTGCCAACGGCGCAGCCGTTAACGCGGGCGGTATGCAGTATGTGTATAACGGCGGCACAGCGAATGATACGGTCGTCAACGATGGCGGCACTCAATATCTGTTCGTGAATGGTTCAGATGCGGCGGCCGTCGCCGGTGTCGCCGTTAATACGACACTCAACGGCACTGGGGCACAGATTATACAGCAAGGCGGTAAGGCTTCCGGCGCTACGCTGAATGACAGCGCCGTGCAGACCATTCATGCTAACTCGTCGGCTGAAAACGTCACCCTGAACGACAGCGCTGTGCAGGTCGTTAATGCCGACGCCTCGGCTGACAGCGTCACCATCAACGACAGCGCCAAATCCTGGCTGGCCGATGGGGCGAAAATAACCGGCGCGACGCAGATTAATAATAGCGGTCAGCTGCAGTTATCCACCTCCGTCACGGGCGGAGCCAGCGCGGAGAGCGTGACGCTGAACGGCGGAGATTCCACGCTGCTAATTATCGCTGGCGACAGCGACGCTGGCGCAGCCACGGTCGGCGAGCTGGCGGGGGATGGTAACGTCAGGTTCTATCCGTCCAGCGGTGCAACAGCCGATGCGCCCGTGTACTCAAAGCTGAACGTCGATTCGCTTTCCGGGAACCTGCACTTCACCTTCAATACGTCTATTGAAGGTGGGAAAGGTGACTACCTTGCGATCAATCAGGGTACGGGCAACCATAATGTTACCGTCGCTGACACTGGTGCAGAAATCACGGAACCGGATCAGCGCAGTCTGGACATTATTACCGACGCCAGCGGCGGCGCACGCTTCAACCTGGCTTCGCTTACCGGAACCAACATCAACGCGGTTGATGGCGGCACGTATATGTACTCGCTGTACGACAGGGACGAAAGCGACGGTAAAATTTGGTATTTAGCGGCAGATAAGGAGCCTGTTACCGAGCCCGGTGGGGAAACGCCGCCCGTTACCGAACCGGAAAAACCACCCGTTACCGAACCGGAAAAACCGCCGGTTACCGAGCCGGAAGAACCAACCGTTACCGAGCCGGAAAAACCATCCATTACCGAGCCGGAAAAGCCATCCATCACCGAGCCGGAAAATCCGGGGCTGGTCAGCAAGCCGAAAACAACGCCCGGCACTGATGCAGTACTTTCAATGTCAGTGGCACCCGTGCTGATGTTTAAAAACGAGATGCAGAACCTTCGCTTCAGACAGGGGCTGTCGGAAAAAACGGAAGGTGACAACGGCGCCTGGGTTCGTTTCACGGGGGGACGCTCGAACGTAGACAGTGGACATACTGACTTTGCCCTAGAGCAGTCCGGGTTAGAGATCGGTGTGGATCACATCATCGATTCAGGCGATGCAAAAACGCGCGCGGGTCTGTTCACCAGTTATAACAGCGGCAGAGTGAAGCATGGCCGCGGAGGCGTCAGCCGCATCGATAGCATAAGCGTCGGCGCTCAGGCTACGTGGTTCCACCAGCAGGGCTGGTATGTTGATGGCGTGCTTAAGTACAACCGCTTCGATAACGCTCTGAATGCCATTTCGACCAACGGCAGCGGTATTTCCGCGGACTATAGCCAAAATGCGTTAGGCGCAGCCGTCGAAGCTGGAAAGAGCATCCATTTCCAGAACAACATCTGGGCTGAGCCGTATGCGAGACTCTCTGCTATTCAGGTACAAGGTAAGGACGTTAAGCTGAACAACGGGATGAAAGGTAATATTAGCGATCAGAACTCGCTGTCTACCGAGCTGGGCGTCCATCTTGGGAAGACCTTCCTGCTGGATAAAAACACCACTGTTGCACCGTATGTTAAGGCAGCCTGGGTACATGAGTATGTGGATAACAATGAAACGAAAATAAACGATCGTAATACCTTCGTTACCAATCTTTCCGGTGATATGGGTAAAGTCGGCGCAGGCGTTAACGCGTCCTTCAACAAGGAGCTTTCGCTTTTTGCAGAGATTGACTATGCAAAAGGGGATAAACAGGAAGATCCGATTCAGGCTAACCTGGGCTTCCGTTACAGTTTTTGATTTATAACCTCATGGATATCCGGTACGTTGTGCCGGATATCTACCAGCTCACTCGATGCTTTAAGCGCAACTGATCTAAACGCGTTAGCCCACCAAATTTACTGCACAGCGAATACTGGTGGTTATAAATGCTTTTCACCGGACAACCCAGTTTTTTAGAAATGTCGTTGATAGCCGTCCCTTTCGCCAGCAACCTTAAAACGTCCATCTCTTTTTCGGTAATCTCTGCAATACCCCGATGATCGATCTTCTTACCGCACAAGACCTTTTTTGCGTCATGAATAAATTTCTCCATTCCCTCTCCCACCACCAGAAACTCGCTGATTTCCTCCTTTCTGTTAAACCAATAGCGGGCCATTGATTTCATCTTCCTGTCGGAAATCAGAATAATTTTCATGTTGAATCCGCTTAGCTTTTTAATCCAACTGTCGTTGAGGAAAAAAAGGATGTTCTCTATACAAAAATCAACCAGAATCACGTCCTCAGTGATATGGCATTCTACCTTCTTGAGTAAAAGACTATTTAATGAAGCGGTAAAGAAAAAATTATCCTCAGGCCAAATGGCTATCTTCTTGTTTTCGCAAAGTACAGACTCAAATTTGTTATCTTTCCCAACCGGGCATTTAAGCCCACATCCAATGCAGCAAGTTACATCAGGTATGCAATCGTGTTTCATTATGCACCTTCGTCGCTATTTAACAGGATGCTGAAACATAAAAGCACCCAGGTGAACAAATAGTAAACAACGACATTTGAGTTAGTTTATTTACGTGGTTATACAATAAAGATGATATGTAGAGGTAATACGCCACTATAACCACATTATCAGTGCGTATTTAAGCTTTATGAAATCACATACAGGCTCTTAACAATTTGTGCTGTTTTAGCTTCCGCGAGAACACCCTTAAAAGCAATAATCCTAATATTACCAGTAAAAATCCTATTCAAACAGGGCTTATTTTCTTTAATTCGTGACAGCAAGCAAGTCTCCGCGCGTAAACACCAGGAATATTCCATCACATTAACTGTTATTTGGGTAATAAAATTTCACTAGGACTCGATGAGATATATCCGTAACATGGAGATAAGGATCTGTACTTATAACGGACGTACTGTGAGAAAGCCTGAAAATTACCTGATAAAATGCCAGGGTTGCGTTTTTAATTGCAACTTAACTGAATTTTTTAGTATGCAACTGCTCGATTGCGTGGGAACCCAATACATTATCTGGCCTGCCGAAAATGCTTATTTAGCAAGAGGCATAGCGAGTCTACTTAAAGATACGCATCCCAATAATCACTCCAGGGGATTACTTTTTGTCGATTTTACGCATTACTATCTGTCTATTTTCAGCAACGATTCCTGGCTAAATATGCTGGAAAAAGTGCCGATGGATATCATATTACTCGCCGACCAGACCATGGAGCCTCTCGCCCATTTCTGGAAGAATCATGACAAACGAATTACCGATGCGTTGTCGGTAAGGAAGCATCGCCCTTTCTCCGTAAAGAACCGGGCGCGCATAGGATCAATTAACCGAAACAGAGGGATTAAACCCGCCACGCTGATGGAAGTTAAGGTCCTGGAGCTGCTGATGTCGGGTCACAACGCGCGGGAAGTGGGCGAAATGCTGAACATTTCGTCAAAAAACGTTTTTAACCTGCAATATTCTCTGGAGCGCAAGCTTGGCAAGACGTTAAAGGAAATGATTATTCTGTAGCGGTACCTTATTTGAGAAAATCAATTCTTTCCCACCTAATCCTGTTTGCGCAAACCGCTTAGAGCTAATTAATCTTTTTTGAATATTGCCGTTCTTCAGGAGAAATCTTTCGTTAACTCACGCTCTTTGAGATCGGCTTTTTAAATGATTCTGTGCTCATATGCAGAGTATCCTTGCCGCTGCACAATGATATTTCCCCCTCAGTCGATCGCACTCTTAAATATAACCACAAAGTGGTAATACCATATAACGCGGGTATTAGTTTTGTAACGCTTCTCACCGCAAATCCCCTTCCCTGTCAGTAATGGGCGTAATGCCCCGTTGTCTATACTCATTCCATACCCGACAACGGAGCACGCCATGTCCTTACCCGACTTCCACGCCTCTGAACCCTTCACCCTGGGCATCGAACTCGAGCTGCAGGTGGTCAACCCGCCGGGCTACGATCTGAGCCAGGACTCTTCCGCGCTTATCGCCGCCGTCAAAGACGACATTAAGGGCGGTGAAGTTAAACACGACATCACCGAAAGCATGCTCGAGATTGCGACGGGCGTGTGCGAGAACATCGACCAGGCGGCGGCGCAGTTCTCGGTGATGCAGCAGAGCATCCTGCGCGCGGCGGCGGAACAGCATATCCAGATCTGCGGCGGCGGCACGCACCCGTTCCAGAAGTGGCAGCGGCAGGAGGTCTGCGACAACGAGCGCTATAACGCCACCCTTGAGCGCTTTGGCTATCTGATTTTGCAGGCCACTGTGTTCGGCCAGCACGTCCACGTCGGCTGCCGCACCGGGGATGACGCCATTTATCTGCTGCACGGCCTGTCGCGCTTCGTGCCACACTTTATCGCGCTGGCGGCGGCGTCGCCGTATATGCAGGGCACCGACACGAAGTTCGCCTCGTCGCGGCTCAATATCTTCTCCGGCTTCCCGGACAACGGCCAGATGCCGTGGGTCAACGGCTGGCAGGAGTTTGAAGGGCTGTTCCGTCGGCTCAGTTCCACCAGCATGATCGACAGCATCAAAGATCTGCACTGGGATATTCGCCCTAGCCCGCACTTCGGCACCGTCGAGGTGCGGGTGATGGACACGCCGCTGACGCTCGCCCACGCCATTAATATCGCCGGGCTGATCCAGGCAACGTCCCACTGGCTGCTGACCGCGCGGCCCTACAAGCATCAGGAAAAAGATTTTCTGCTGTACCGCTTTAACCGCTTTCAGGCGTGTCGCTACGGGCTGGAGGGGATCCTGACGGACGTGCATACCGGCGAGCATAAAACCGTGGCGGAAGACTGCGCGTGGCTGCTGGAGCAGGTTGCGCCATCGGCCGAAAAGCTCGGCGCGACGAGCGCAATCAAGGAAATTGCCCTGCTGTTAAAGCAGGGCAAGAGCGAGGCGCAGCGCATGCGGGACTTTATCGCCGACGGCGGCTCGCTTATTTCTCTGGTTCAGAAGCACTGCGAGCTGTGGGCGACGAGTCCGTAAGGCCGTGGCCCCACTCGCGCAGCCGCTGGAACAGCACGAACAGCGCCGGGATAAACAGAATGCCGACCACGGTCGCCACCAGCATCCCGCTGAACACCGTGGTGCCGATGATGCGTCGGCTCTGGGCGCCCGCTCCGGTCGCCAGCATCATCGGCAGGACGCCGATAATAAACGACACGGCGGTCATCATCACCGCGCGGAAGCGGCGCGACGCCCCTTCCCGCGCGGCATCGACAATCGTCATCCCGTCCATGCGCCGCGCGCGGGCGAACTCGACGATCAGGATCGCGTTCTTGGCGGCAAGGGCAATCAACAGCACCAGGCCAATCTGCACGTACACGTCGTTGGCGTATCCGGCGATCCATAGCCAAACCAGCGCCCCGCCGAGGGCGAACAGCACCGAGAGCATCACGCTCGCCGGGAGCGTCCAGCTCTCGTACTGCGCGACGAGGAACAGCCACGCCATCACCACCGCCGCCAGCATAATCCACAGGGCCTGATTGCCGGTCTGCTGCTCCTGATACGATATGCCGCTCCAGGCGTAGTCGTACCCGGCAGGCAGGTTCTCTTCCAGAAGCTCGCCCATTGCCGCCATCGCGGCGCTGCTGCTCACTCCGGCCGCCGCCGAGCCGCTCACCGACACCGACGGAAACTGGTTGTACTGCTGCAGGAACGGCGCGCCGACGGTCGGCGTGATGGTGACGAGGTTGCTCAGGCGCACCCGCTCGCCGCCGCTGCTGCGCACGAACAGCTCGCTGATCTGCTCCGCCCGCTCGCGCCACTGCATCTCGTTTTGCATCACCACGTGGTAGATGCGGTTGTTGACGCTGAAATCCCCGGCGCGCGTGCCGCCGAAGGCGGTTTGCAGGCTGCTGAAGATGCGCGAGACCGGCACGTCGAGCCGGGCCGCGCTCTCGCGATCGACCGTCAGCGTCAGCTGCGGCACGCTGCTGCTCCAGGTGGTGAAGACGCGGCTCAGCTGCGGATGCTGGTTGGCTTTTGCCAGCACCTCGCGCGTGACCCGCTCCAGCTCCGCCGGGCTTTGCCCCGCCTGCGCCTGAATGCGCAGGTCGAAGCCGGAGGCGTTGCCCAGCCCCGGCAGCGTCGGCGGCGCGAAGGTCATGATCGTCGCTTCCGGCAGGGCCAGCAGCTGGCGCTGCAGCGCGCCCATCACCTCATCCAGCGGCGGACGCTCGCTCCAGTCCTTCAGCATGATGGAGATAAACCCGCCGTTGGAGGCGCTGGTGCCGTTGAGAATGTTAAACCCGGACACCTGAATCACGTCTTCCACCGCCGGATTTTTAGCGATCAGTTCGCGCGCGGTGGCCATAACCGCCTCGGTGCGCTCCAGCGACGCCGCTTCCGGCAGCTGGACGCTGGCAAAGAAGTAGCCCTGATCCTCCTGCGGCAGGAAGCCTTTCGGCATCGACGTCACGCTGAACGCCACCACGGCGGCCGCCCCCGTCGTTGCCAGCAGCGCCAGCCACGGCCGATGGGTAAACAGGCTCACGATGCGGGCGTAGCCGCCGCGCGTGGCGTCCAGCCCGCGGTTGAAGCCGCGGAAAATGGCCGCAGGGCGCGCCGGGCGCGGGCGCAGCAGCAGCGCGCACAGCGCGGGCGTGAGCGTCAACGCGACCAGGCTTGAAAGGGTGACGGCGGTGGAGAGCGTCACCGCAAACTGGCGGTACAGCTCGCCGACGATCCCCGGCAGCAGCGCCACCGGCACAAACACCGCCAGCAGCACCAGCGTCGTCGCGATGACCGGCCCGGCAATCTGGCGCAGCGCCAGCGCGGTCGCCGCGGTGCGGCTCTGCCCTTCCGCCATCAGCGTTTCAACGCTCTCCACCACCACGATGGCGTCATCCACCACCATGGTCAGCGCCAGAATGATGGCGAACAGGCTCAGCGTGTTGGCGGAGTAGCCGAGCGTATAGAGCACGGCAAACGTGCCCACCAGCGACACTGGAATGGCAAGCGCGACGATAAGCGTGGCGCGCCAGCTTTGCAGGAACAGGGACACCACGACCACGACGGCCAGCAGGGTCAGCGCCAGCGAGACGCTAATCTCCTTGATGGTGGCGGCAACGAAGGCGGTGGTATCGAATTTGATCTCGTAGACCAGATCGTCCGGGAAGCGTGTCGACAGCCGCTCCAGCTCGGCGCGCACCGCGTCGGCCACGCGCAGGGCGTTGGCGGACGGCGTGGGGTAGATGCCGAGGTAGGCGGAATCATGCCCGTTCAGCTGCGCGCCGGAGCTGTAGCTGCGCGAGCCCAGCTCGATGGTGGCGACGTCCTTCAGGCGCACCAGCTGGCCCATCTCGCCCGCGCGGATAATGATGTCGGCGAAGTCTTCCGCCTGGTTGAGGCGGCCGAGGCCGTTGATGGTCAGCGTCTGCTGCTGGCCGTTAAACACCGGCGGCGTGCCGACCTGCCCCGCCGCGCCCTGCACGTTCTGCTCGCGCAGCGCCTGGGCCACGTCGTCCGTGGTGACGTTCAGGGCGTTCATGCGGTCCGGACGCAGCCAGATGCGCATGCTGTAGTCGCGCGCGCCGAACATCTGCACCTGCCCAACGCCCGGCAGGCGCGACAGCGCCTCGCGCACCTGGGTGCTGGCGTAGTTGCTGACGAACAGCGGCGCGTGGGTGTTATTCGGTGAGTAAAGACTTACCCCCATCATCAGATTGGTGGCGCGCTTGCGGACCTCCACGCCGTTTTGCTGCGCCTCGGCGGGCAGCTGCGCCACGGCCTGCGCCACGCGGTTTTGCACGTCGATGGCCGCCATGTCCGGGTCGGTGCCCGCCGCAAAGGTAATGTTCAGGCTGTAGCTGCCCTCGTCCGAACTGGTGGATTCCATGTAGAGCATGTGGTCCACGCCGTTCAGCTGGGTCTCCAGCGGCGTGGCGATGGCCTCGGCCACGTCGGCCGAGCTGGCGCCCGGCCATGACGCTGACACATTCACCACCGGCGGCGCAATCTGCGGGTACTGCTCAACCGGGATAATCTTCAGCGCGATGGCGCCAAGCAGGGTTATCACCAGCGCGATCACCATCGCGAAGCGCGGGCGTTTGATGAAAAACGTCAGCATGGTGGCTCCTTAATTCAGTATCTGGACGGCAGCGCCGGGCTGCACGCGCTGCGCGCCGTCAGTGATCGCTCGCTCACCTGGCCTGACGCCGGAGGCAATCTCAAACTGCTGGCCAATCTGCCCGGCCACGTTCAGCGGGCGCATTTCGGCTTTGCCGTCGGCGTTGATAACCCAGGCAAAGAATCCGTCGCCGTTCTGCTGCACCGCCGCGACGGGCAGGGTCAGCACCGGCTGCTCGCCCGCCGGACGCAGGTAAACATTAACGTTGCCGCCGGGCAGCAGCTGATGGCGCGGGTTGGCGAACTCGGCGCGCAGCATCACGCTCGCGGTGCGCGGATCGATGCGGTTATCCACCGAGGTCAGTACCCCGCCGACGCGCTGACCGCTGCTGTCGATCAGCGCCTGCCAGGCCTTTTTCATCGCCCCGAGATCCGCATGCTGACCGGCCTTGTCGGCAAACGCCCCCTCTTCCAGGGCAAAGGCGATGCGGATCGGGTCAAGCTGTACGATCTCCACCAGCACGCCGCTGGCGGGATTCACCAGGCTGCCCGCGTGGAACCGGCTGTGCCCCACGCGGCCGTCAATCGGCGAGGCGATGCGGGTGTAGGTTAGCGTCACGCGGCGGGCTTCAAGCCGCGCGTTGGCCTGCTCCAGCGCGGCGCTCGCCACGTCGCGCTGCATGCGGGCGTTGTCCACGTCGTGACGGCTGATGGCGTTGCCGCTGCCCAGGCTTTCAAAGCGGGAAAGCTGCTGCTGCGCCTGGCGCAGCGTGGCCGCGGCGCTTTTCACTTCGGCCTGCGCCAGGCGCACGGCGGCGCGCGGCTCGGCGTCGTCCAGCTCGAACAGCACGTCGCCTTTTTTGACGTACTGCCCGTCGCGGAAATTGATTTTGGTGATGACGCCTTCCGTGCGGGCGCGCAGCTCAACGGTGTGAATGGCCTCAATGCGGCCGGGAATTTGGCGCTCGGCGGCGTGGGCGGTCTGCTCGACGACGGCGACGCGCACGGGAACAGCGGCGGCGAGGGCGGGTTGCAGGGTGCTGGCGAGGAGCGCGAACAGGAGCGGGAGTTTCATGGGAGTACCTCAGATGTGTTCCCCTCACCCCGGCCCTCTCCCCAAAGGGGCGAGGGAGAAAACCGAGCCGACCCTTCCCCTCAAAGCCGAGGGAGAAAACCGAGCCCAAGGGGGAGTACCAGACGGTCCCCTCTCCCCTATGGGGAGAGGGTTAGGGTTAGGGTGAGGGGTAAGGTTTTAAGGTTTCAGTTACGCAGCCTTACGGAACCTGCGGGTCAGGCGCTTCTCGATCTCGACGATAAAGAACATCGCGCCCGCAACGGCCAGGGTCACAAACCAGTAGCGCAGCGGCAGGGCTTCGGTGCCGAACAGCATCTGCATAAACGGCAGGTAGATAATCGCCGCCTGCAGCAGGAACAGCACGCCGGTGACCAGCCAAATGCCCTTGTTCGCCAGCAGGCCGCGGTTCAGCGAGAAACCTTCGGTGTTGCGGCAGTTAATCATGTACACCCACTGGGCGGTAACCAGCATCTGCAGCAGCACGGTGCGGATGAACTCCGCGCTGTGGCCGCGCGGGCCGAGCCAGGCTTCCAGCGCAAAGGCGGCGATGGCGATCAGGGTGCCGACGAAGGCCACGCGCCATACGGCGTAGGCGTCCATCACGTGCTGCCCGGTCTGGCGCGGCGGACGGCGCATGATGTTGCGCTCGGCGGCTTCAAAGGCCAGGCCGAAGGAGAGCGTGGCGGAGGTCGCCATGTTCATCCACAGGATCAGCACCGGCGTCAGCGGAATGATGTTCCCCGCCAGCAGCGCAATCACGATCAGCAGGCCCTGCGCCAGGTTGGTTGGCATGATGAACAGGATGGTCTTCTTCAGGTTGTCGTAGACGCGACGCCCCTCCTTCACCGCGCTGGCGATGGTGGCGAAGTTATCGTCCGTCAGGACCATGTCCGCCGCCTCTTTGGTCACTTCCGTGCCCTTAATGCCCATCGCGATGCCGACGTCCGCCTGGCGCAGGGCCGGGGCGTCGTTCACGCCGTCGCCGGTCATGCCGACAATCTCGCCTTTATCCTGCAGCGCTTTCACCAGGCGCAGCTTATGCTCCGGGCTGGTGCGGGCGAAGATGTCATATTTCACCGCCGCGTCCGCCAGCTCGGCGTCGTCCATTTTCTCCAGCTGATAGCCGGTCACCGCCTGCTCGCTGTTGGCGATCCCCAGCATCTGGCCGATGCTCATCGCCGTCTGCGGGTGATCGCCGGTGATCATCTTCACGCGGATCCCCGCCTGCTGGCAGGCCGCAATGGCGTCAATCGCTTCCGGGCGCGGCGGATCCATCATCCCGGCGATGCCGAGGAAGATCAGGCCGTGGCTCAGGTCGTCGTGGGTTAATTCCTGCTCGCCGCTCGCCGGCTTGAACGCTGCGGCAACCATGCGCAGCCCCTGGCGCGCATAGCGCTCCATCTCGGCCTCCCAGTACGCGCGGTCAAAATCAGCGGTGCCGTTGCGGGTCTGCTGCTGTGCGCACAGGGCGAAAATCACGTCCGGCGCGCCGGTGACCAGGATCTGCTCCTCGCTGCCGATCTGGTAGTGGGTGCTCATGTACTTGTACTGCGAGTCGAACGGGATCTTGCTGACCAGCGTGGTCATGACCGGCGCGAGGTTCGATTTTGCCGCCAGCACCTTCAGCGCGCCCTCGGTCGGCCCGCCGGTGATGCCCCACAGGCCGCGCTCGTCCTGAATCATCTGGCTGTCATTACACAGGTCGATGGTGCGCAGGTACTGCTCCAGCACGGTGCCCGGCTGGATCTGCACCGGCTCGTCGCTGCCTTCCAGGTAGAGGCTGCCCGTCGGCTCGTAGCTGTTGCCGTCCACGCGGTAGCAGGCGTCGGCGGTGATAATGGCCTTCACCGTCATTTCGTTCATGGTCAGGGTGCCGGTTTTATCCGAGCAGACCACCGTCATCGCCCCCAGCGTTTCAACCGTCGGCAGCTTGCGGATAATCGCACGCTTGCGCGCCATCGCCTGCACGCCCAGCGAGAGGATGATGGAGATAATCGCCGGCAGACCTTCCGGCACGGAGGCCACGGCCAGGCTAATGAGGGAAAGCAGCAGCTCGCCCATCGGGATCTCGCGGAACACCAGGCTGAAGAGGAACAGCGCCGCCATCATCACCAGAATAATGACGAAAATCGCTTTGCCCAGCTTGTCCATCTGCACCAGCAGCGGGGTACGATGCTTCTCAATGCCCGCCATCATCTGGTTGATGTGGCCGAGCTCGGTCTCCTGGCCGGTGGCAATCACCACGCCAACGCCGCCGCCCGCGCTCACGGTCGTGCCGGAGAACACCAGGTTGGTGCGATCGCCGAGCGGCAGCTCACCGCTAAGCGGATTAATATGCTTATCCACAACCGTGGATTCGCCGGTCAAAATCGCCTCTTCCACGCGTAAATTATGCGCCTCAATTAAACGCATATCCGCCGGAATACGATCGCCCGCGCGTAAAACAATAATATCGCCCGGCACGATTTCCGTGGTGGGAATCGTTTCATGGCTGCCGCAACGAATCACCCGCGCGTCGCTGGAGAGCATATTGCGAATGCTTTGCAGGGATTTTTCCGCGTTGCTTTCCTGAATATGGCCGATTAAGGCATTGATAACCGCCACGCCCAGAATAACCAGCGTATCGACCCAGTGGCCCATCACGGCCGTTAATACGGCAGCGGCCAGCAGGACGTAAATTAAGACGTCATTAAAGTGGGCAAGAAAACGCAGCCAGGCCGGTTTGCCTTTTTTCTCCGGTAGCGCGTTTGGGCCATGCTTTTGCAAACGCGCCTGCGCCTCTTCGCGATCCAGGCCGCTAGCCTGGCTCTGCTTGTTAGCAAGCACTTGCTCTACGGTCTGCTGGTAAGGCAGCCCACCTGACGGTGGTCGATTCTGAGATGGAATGTTTTTGGTCATCATCATGTTCCTTTAATTTCCGATGGGCGGAAGCCTGATTTCCTTTCGGGCTTAAATATATTCATCTTTAATACTTGCGACTAAAATTGATCTACCGCAATATATTTAACGACGGGTTATTCAAAACTGATTAACGCTATTTCGATGAGATGATTTTTACAAAATATTTCTAAACCAATCCTAAACGAGGAGGATGCATGTTTGGTATTTATCGCGGGCGCCGCCTGGCGTTATACATCTTCGCCGCCATTGTTATTGCGACGTTAATTGGGTACAGCACCTACACCTTTGTAAAATTATTTTCCTGAGGACGACATTTATTTACACAACACAATAATAGTTTAAGCGTCTCAGGTTAATTTTTATTTTTCTGTTTTTTCAGCGCAGAATTAAGGCTTCGTTTTATCAAAAAAGCGCAGCCGGGTTTATATTGCTTTACGAATCAATATGCCCGACAATTACTTTTTTAACTGACGATTAACATTAAGATGAAACACCCGTTAGAATCGCTGCTCATCGCAGGCGGCATTTTGCTGCTGGCCCTGCTCTCCTGCCTGCTGCTGCCCGCGCCGTCGCTGGGCCTGGTGCTGGCGCAGAAGCTGGTTGCGACCTTCCACATGGTCGATCTCAACCAGCTTTACACCATTCTGTTCTGCCTGTGGTTTCTGGCCCTGGGCGCCATCGAGTTTTTCATTTTGCGTTTCGTCTGGCGCCGCTGGTTTTCGCTGGCGTCTTAAGAGCATAAAAAAAGCCGGGTGGCGACTTCGCCTTACCCGGCCTGCTTTTTTCAATGTCAGTGCGTCCGACCGTGGTTTTCCTTGCGGTACGCGCCCGGCGGCTGATGGAAGGTGCGGGTGAAGATACGCGTAAAGGTCTGCTGCGAGTCGAACCCGTAGCGCAGGCAAATATCGTACACCCGCTCGTCCGATTCGCGCAGGTCGCGCGCCGCCAGCAGCAGCTTGCGCTCGCGAATGTAGCGCCCGAGGCTCTCCCCTTTGTACTGCATAAACAGCCTTTGTAAATGCCACTTCGAGTAGCCCGCGTGGCGGGCAATCTCTTCAATGCGCAGCGGCTGGTGCAAGTTGTCGTCGATCCATTCGACGATGGTATCGATGACCTGAGCGGAAATGGTCATACTGCTCTCCCCTTCGGCTTCTCGGTTGATCATAATTCCCACCACTGATGAAATTCCTGCGCGGTATCGCCCACGCGGACCGGCTCGCCCTGCTCCGGCGTCAGCAGCCGATAGTTTTTGCCTTTGCTGGCGTTGGCCAGCTGGATCAGCGGATCGTTCCAGGTATGCTTCGCCAGCACGAACCGCCCGTTGTGGCCCGGCACCACCGCCCTGGCGTTAAGATCTACCGAAGCCTGCGCGGTTTCCTCCGGCAGCATGTGAATGTACTTCCAGTCCTGATCGTACTGCCCGTTCTCCATGATGGCTAAATCCACCGCGCCAAACTGCTCGCCGATGGCCTTAAAGTGCGGGCCGTAGCCGGAGTCTCCGCTGTAGTACACCTTCTGCTCCGGCGTGACGAACATGAAGCTGCCCCACAGGGTTTGGTCGCGCTTGATGCCGCGCCCGGAGAAGTGGCGCGCGGGCAGCACGTGTACCGTGAGCGCGTCGCTGATGCGCACCTGCTGGTCCCAGTCGCGCTCGTCGATAATCTCCGGGTTCATGCCCCAGTAGCGCAGGTGCGAGCCCACGCCGAGCGGCGTCACCGCGCGCTTCACCTTCGGCAGCAGCGCCCTGATGGTGGCGTAATCCAGGTGGTCATAGTGATCGTGGGAGATAATCAGCAGGTCGATGTCCGGCATGCTCTCCGCGCGCCACGGGTATTCCCCCTCGAACGCCTTGTTGAGGAACGAGAACGGCGCGGCATAGTTGCCGAGAACCGGGTCGATCAGGATACGTTTGCCCGCCAGCTGCATGTACCAGGACGAGTGCCCCAGCCAGACCAGCGTGTCCTGCTCCAGCGGCAGGCTCGCGAGATCGGTTTTCACCAGCGGCAACGGCCGTGCGGGACGCGCGTTTTCGGTTTTACGGGTCAGAAACTGCCACCACGCCACCAGCATATTTTGCTGCCCGGTGAAGCCCGGGGTCGGCAGCGCGTTGTGAAACTTCCCGTCGCGGTAGCGTGGCGAGGCCTCCACTTCCGTCAGCTGCTCCCCCTGCGGGGGTTGGCCAAATCCGGCATTCAGAACAAACGGCAAACTTGCAGCTGAAGCAATAAACATGACAAACACCACGCAGATGAGAAGAGGCTTTTTCATTTCCTGACCCGTTGACGCGCCCCGTCCGATGGTTTGCGCGGGCTGAACTTGATTATGAGTGAGTAAGCACTCATTATAGATAGGACGAGAAAGTCGTCAAGACGTTTTCGATCTTTGACATTCCGCGTTGCAGGGTGATGCCCCGCGTGCTTCAATACGTTTTTTTACATTTGACAAAGAGGAGTTTTTAGTGGCACGTCCGAAGAGTGAAGATAAAAAACAGGCGTTACTGGAGGCAGCAACCGCTGCGTTTGCGCAGTCGGGGATTGCCGCGTCAACGGCCACCATCGCCCGACGCGCGGGGGTTGCCGAAGGCACTCTGTTTCGCTACTTTGCTACCAAAGACGATCTGCTTAACGCCCTCTACCTGCACCTGAAGCAGGATCTGTGCCAGACCATGCTGGCCAACCTGGACCGCACCATCACGCTTCCCAAAGATCATACCCGCAATATCTGGAACAGCTACGTCGACTGGGGCATTCGCAACCCCGTCGCCCACGCCGCCATTCGCCAGATTGGCGTCAGCGAGAAGCTCAGCGCCGAGACCGAACAGGCCGTTCACGATATGTTCCCGGAGCTAAACGAGCTTTGCCGCCGCTCGGTGCGCCCGGTATTTATGTCCGACGAGTTTAAAACCTTCGGCGATGCGATTTTCCTGTCGCTGGCCGAAACCACCATGGAATTTGCCACCCGCGATCCGTCGCGCGCGGTCGATTTTAAGGCGCTGGGCTTTGAAGTGATGTGGCGCGGCCTTGCCATAGAGAATGCCGATGGACAGTAAATCACTGCAGGAACACGCCATAGGCGTGGCGCTGGACCTCCCCTTCACGGAGCGCTGCTGGCCCTTCGGCCCGGAGTTTGACGTGTTTAAGGTAGGCGGAAAGATTTTTATGATCGCCGCAGAGGCTCACGGCCGTCTGCACGTTAGCCTCAAATCCGATCCGGAAAAATCACTGCTTAATCAGCACATTTATCGCGGCGTTGAGCCGGGTTACCATCTGAATAAAAAGCACTGGATTTCGCTCTACGGCACGGACGATATCACCCCGGAACTGGTGGCCGATCTGGTCAACGACTCGTGGAATCTGGTGGTGGATAAGCTGCCTAAAACAACCCAGAAGTGGATACGCCCGGCGTGATTGTTCACCTCAGACGAACAGTTTAAGCGCTCGAAATGCACTTATCTTTTGTCATTTTCCCTTGTAATCTGCTTTCCTTTCGCGCCCGCAAGCGGGCGAATTTACTGACCAGGAGTTGTTATGGATATCATTTCTGTCGCGCTGAAACGCCACTCTGCCAAGGCGTTCGACGCAAGCAAAAAACTGACCGCGGAAGAAGCGGAAAAAATCAAAACGCTGCTGCAGTACAGCCCGTCCAGCACCAACTCCCAGCCGTGGCACTTCATCGTTGCCAGCACGGACGAAGGTAAAGCGCGCGTGGCGAAATCCGCGGCGGGCACCTACGTGTTCAACGAGCGCAAAATGCTGGATGCCTCTCACGTGGTGGTGTTCTGCGCGAAAACCGCAATGGACGACGCGTGGCTGAACCGCGTGGTGGATCAGGAAGAGGCCGACGGCCGCTTCAACACGCCGGAAGCCAAAGCCGCCAACCATAAGGGCCGCACCTTTTTCGCCGACATGCACCGCGTGGATCTGAAAGATGACGACCAGTGGATGGCAAAACAGGTATACCTGAACGTGGGTAACTTCCTGCTGGGCGTAGGCGCGATGGGCCTCGACGCGGTACCGATTGAGGGCTTTGACGCGGCTATCCTCGACGAAGAGTTTGGCCTGAAAGAGAAAGGCTTTACCAGCCTGGTGGTGGTGCCGGTTGGCCATCACAGCGTGGAAGATTTCAACGCCACGCTGCCGAAGTCTCGCCTGCCGCTGAGCACCATTGTGACCGAGTGCTAAGACTGACGGGCCGCGGACTGCGGCCCGTTACGTTCTGCTGATAACCAGCCTGCGGTGCGGATGTACATCGCGATCGTGCCCCCAGGCAAAGGCAATCCAGCGTTCTTCCAGCTCGGCGTAGGTATGCACGGGCGTCAGGGCCCACTCTTCACCGACCGTACCGTCCGCAACGCTTATCCGATAATCCATCGTAAACGCCCAGTCGATCATTCTCAGCCAAAACCTTTGCCCGTCTCCGGTTTGCTCGCTGTCAGAAACGACGATGTCATATTCGTTTAGCACCCACTGAAAAAACAGCTGCGGGAATCCGCTAATGACGCGCTGATGCACGACGCGCGGCGTGCGCCAGACCATAACCTGCGTCGCCGCGCCGTGAGGAAATGTGATTTCCTTATGAAACGCCAGCTTCACGGCATAGGCCGTGTAGGGCTTACCGTCCTCAGTGGTGACCAGCCTGTATTCGTTACCGTAGAGGGATTTTAACAAACGATAGCCTACCGGCAGCACAAAGCCGGGCAGATGAAAATCTGCCGTTCCGCGCGCAAGGAAAGCGTCGGTATGCTCAACGTTACGGGAGATAAGCCCCAGTTTTTGGCTGAAATCTGCAGAATCAATCATTAGCGGCGGCACGGTGGTTTCTCATCACGCAAGTATAGACGACTTAACATCCCGCCGAAATGACGTAAATTCAGCGGGTTGTTTTCATTAAGACGTCAACCTACACGCTTTAACGCGCTCAAGCCGAAACCGTGATGATTCCCTGAAAGCCCCTCGCAAAAATCTTATTTCCCCTGCTCGGCAAGCCAGTCCATTGCCCTTTCCCCCGCCTCGTCCACCGGCAGATAGACCAGCAGGCGCGAGCCGTTGCGCGGTGCGGAGTACCAGTACATCTGCTGCAGGTGAAAATCCCCCAGCTCGGGGTGGGTAAACAGCTTGAGCTGATTTTCCACGCCGCGCACGTCGTTGCGCTGGTGCCACAGGGTTTTAAACTCCTCGGATACCGCAAAGAAGCGCGCCAGCTTGGCCTCCCACTGCGGATCGCCCCGGTGCTCGGCCATCGCCGCGCGGAAGTAGGAGACGAAAATAGGCAGCACGTCGTCGCGCTTGCCGAGCCGCGCGCGCCACGCCGGATGGGTGAGGAACAGGTAGATGCAGTTGCGATCTTCCAGCGGGATGGCGTTAAAGTCGACGCCCATCAGATGGCCGAAGCTGTCGTTCCACGCCACGATGTCGAAGTTCGGCTTTTGAATGCTGGCGGGCTTCGGCATTAGCGTATCGAGCAGGCGGCGCGTGCCTTCGCTGATCCCTTCACAGCAGACCGCCTGCGGCGCTTCGCCCGGCGGCAACCCGGCCAGCACGAAGAGGTGCCGGGCCTCGGTTGGCGTGCACTGGAGCGCTTTCGCCACCGCCGCCATCACCGCGCTCGACGGATTCACGTCCCTGCCCTGCTCCAGCCAGGTGTACCAGGTCACCCCCACGTCGGCGAGCATCGCCACCTCCTCGCGGCGCAGGCCCGGCGTGCGGCGACGGCCGCTGCGCGGCAGGCCGAGGCGCTGCGGATCGAGGCTTTCACGGCGCGCGCGTAAAAACGCCCCGAGCTGCTTGCGGGTGTCATCCTGAAGCGAGGTAACGGGTTCAGACATCAGCGCCATAAATCCTCCTGCGTGGTAGTGCCAGTACCAGTATAAGCAAGAACTGGTACCCGTTTATCAGATAGACGATGCTACGTCCCTCAGCCGTTTGACGCAATGGAGTTACCATGAATACGTCAGCTATTTCACCGGGTCGCGCAGGCCTGGTATTGCTCTTAACCGGCCAGATGCTGCCGCTGATCGATACGTCGATCACCAACGTGGCGCTGGATTCCATTACCCGCTCGCTGCACGCCACGGCCACCGAGCTGGAGCTGATCGTGGCGCTGTATGGCGTAGCGTTTGCCGTCTGCCTGGCGCTCGGCAGCAGGCTCGGAGATAACCTTGGCCGCCGCCGTCTGTTCATGTGGGGCGTGGCGAGCTTCGGCCTGGCCTCGCTGCTGTGCGGCATGGCGGGCAACATCGAGCAGCTGCTTGCCGCGCGCGTCGTTCAGGGCGCGGGCGCAGCGCTCATCATGCCGCAGATCCTCGCCACGCTGCACGTGACGCTGAAAGGCACCGCGCACGCGAAGGCGATTAGCCTGTTTGGCGGCATCGGCGGGATTGCGTTTATCGTTGGGCAGATGGGCGGCGGCTGGCTGGTGTCGGCGGATATCGCCGGGCTGGGCTGGCGCAACGCGTTCTTTATCAACGTGCCGATTTGCCTGATCGTGCTGGCCCTGAGCCGCCGCTACGTGCCGGAAACGCGGCGCGACGCGCCGTCGCGCATTGACTGGCAGGGCACCGCGCTGCTGGCCATCATCCTCTGCTGCCTGCTGTTCCCGATGGCGCTCGGCCCGCAGTGGCACTGGTCCTGGCCGCTGAAGGCGGCGCTGGTTGCCATTATTCCGCTGGCCTGGCTGATGGCGCTCAGCGCGCGTAAGAAAGAGCGCGAGGAGGCGCACCCGCTGATCCCGCCGCGCCTTCTTGCGCTTCGCAGCATTCGCTTCGGCGTGCTGATTGCGATGCTTTTCTTTAGCGCCTGGTCCGGGTTTATGTTCTGCATGGCGCTCACGATGCAGACCGGGCTTGGGATGGCGCCGTGGCAGTCCGGGAACAGCTTTATCGCGCTCGGCGTGACCTATTTTGTTTCCGCATGGTTCGCCCCGCGCCTGATCGCCCGCTACAGCACCAGCACGATCCTGCTGACCGGCCTTGCGATCCAGATTGTCGGCCTGCTGGCGCTGGTCGCCACCTTCCGGACGTGGGGCATGAGCAACACCGCGCTGACGCTGGCCCCGGCCACCGGGCTGGTCGGCTACGGGCAGGCGCTGATCGTCAACAGCTTCTATCGCATCGGCATGCGCGATATTCAGCCTGATGACGCAGGCGCCGCGAGCGCGATTTTAAGCACCCTCCAGCAGGCCGCGCTGGGGCTTGGCCCGGCGATCTTCGGGGCGATTTTGCTGCACGCGCTGCACGACCATCGCGGCGATTACGTTCCGGCGATTAACGTCTTCTTAAGCGTCGAAACCGGCATGATGATCGTGCTGGCGCTGGTAACCCTGCGCATGCGCCGTCATCTGTGCCTGCCGGCGGCCAGAGCCTGCACCGTGGCAAAATAACCCCAATGAATTTGCATAATAGATCCGCAGCCGCCATTATGGGGCTGCATCAATACAGGAGACGTTATGCAGGAATTAATTGCTCAGGTTGAAGAGTTAGGCATTGAAATTAATCACACCACCTCGCTAGTGATTATCTTTGGTATTATTTTTCTTACCGCCATCATTATTCATTTTATACTGCACAAGCTGGTTCTTAGGGCGTTTGAAAAACGCGCGCAGGCCAGCAGCCATTTGTGGCTACAGATCATTACGCAAAATAAATTATTTCACCGCCTGGCGTTTACCCTACAAGGGATAATCGTTAACGTTCAGGCCGTGCTGTGGCTGCAAAAAGGGAGCGAAGCGGCGGAAATACTCACCACCTGCGCGAAGCTGTGGGTGATGGTCTACGCCCTGCTCTCCTTCTTCTCGCTGCTGGACGTGATTTTCAACCTGTCGCAGAAAATGGCGACCGCCTCGCAGCTGCCGCTGAAGGGCATTTTCCAGGGCGTTAAGCTCGTGAGCGCCATTCTGGTCGGGATTTTGATTATCTCCCTGCTGATAGGCCAGTCCCCCGCGATTCTGATCAGCGGCCTGGGCGCCATGGCGGCGGTCTTAATGCTGGTGTTTAAGGACCCGATACTAGGGCTTGTGGCGGGGATCCAGCTTTCCGCCAACGACATGCTCAAGCTTGGCGACTGGCTGGAGATGCCGAAATACGGCGCTAACGGCACGGTGACGGATATCGGCCTGACCACCGTTAAGGTGCGCAACTTCGACAATACCATCACCACCATTCCGACGTGGGCGCTGGTCTCCGACGCGTTTATCAACTGGAGCGGGATGTCTGCCTCCGGCGGGCGTCGCATCAAGCGCAGCCTGAATATTGATACCACCAGCATCCATTTTCTCGACGAGCAGGAGCAGCAAAAGCTGATTCAGGCGAAGCTGCTGAAGCCCTATCTGGCCGCGCGCCATGAGGAAATTAACCTGTGGAATCAGCAGAACGGCGAAGGGGAATCGGTATTAAACCTGCGCAAGATGACCAATATTGGCACCTTCCGCGCCTACCTGAGTGAATATTTGCGCAACCACCCGCGCATTCGCAAGGATATGACGCTGATGGTGCGCCAGCTTGCGCCGGACGCCAACGGCCTGCCGATTGAAATATACGCCTTTACCAACACGGTTGTCTGGGCGGAATATGAGGAAATTCAGGCCGATATTTTCGACCATATATTTGCCGTGGTGGACGAGTTCGGGCTGCGTATTCACCAGTCGCCGACCGGGAATGATATTCGCTCGCTCGCCGGCGTCAACGCCAGTTAATCAGGTGCTGGCGCGGGAAATATAGCGCCAGTCCATCATGACCCTCTCCGCGGGCGCGTCCGGGACGTCGATTTTATTCAGCAGTAATTCGACCGCCCTGCGCCCGATTTCGCGCGACGGCTGCTCGATGGTGCTCAGCGAAATCATCTCCGCCAGCTCTGTTCCGTCAAAACCCGCGACCGCGATATCCTGCGGCACCCGCAGCCCTGCCTGCTGAATGGCGCGCAGGGCGCCTGCGGCCAGCGTATCGGAGACGGCGAACACCGCGTCCGGCGGGTTGTCCTTCAGCAGCTTTTGCATTGCCGCCGTGCCGGCGCGGGCGCTGAGATCGCTGGCGTATTCCACGGCCTGATAGTCCAGGTCGCGAAGGTGGATAACGCTTTTATAGCCGCGCTCGCGCAGGCGGGCATATTTGTAGCTCAGGTCGTGATTAATCAGCGCGATACGTTTGCGGCCGCCGTCCGCGAGCTGGCTGACCACGTGCTGCGAGGCGTCGACGTCGTTGATCCCGACGCAGGACACGGTTCCGGCATCGGCGTATTCGGCGCACTGCACCCACGGCGCGGCGCCAATCAGGGCGGAAAGTTCAGGCAGCTTCGAGAAGGCGTCCATGGTGATAATGCCGTCGACGATTTTTCCCGACAGCAGGCTCAGGCCCGAGCGGGAGCGCGCGATGTCCGAGCCGGAGTTGCACAGCAGGATGCGATAGCCGTTCTTCTCGGCCTCTTCTTCGATTCCCTTTACCACTTCGGCGCAGAACGGGTTGGCGATGTTTGAGACCATCACCAGAATCATGTGGCTGCGGGCGGTTCGCAGCTGGCGCGCCAGCAGGTTAGGCTGGTAGTTGCTCTCTTTAATGGCCTGCAGAACGCGCTCGCGGTTTTTTTCCTTTACGGTATCGCTGTTATTCAGCACGCGGGAGACCGTTGCCACGGACACCCCGGCAAGCTTTGCGATTTTCTGAATTGACATAGCGACGACACATCCTGCGGTTAGCGTTTTGTGCAGGCTACCATAAATTCGCGGCCCGGCGAACCGGGCTGCTCGTCAGCGTTCCACCCTCACCCAGCGCTGCTGCCGATGGCTTTTCACAATGGCATCAACGATATACATGACGCTTGCGCCGTCGTGAAAGGTAGCGAACGGCGGCGCGTCCGGCATCCTGCCCACCTGCACGGCGCGGTAGAACTGCGCCATCATATTTTTAAACGCGTCGGGCCAGCCCTCAATATGCCCGCCGGGAAAGTGGGCGCTGTCCGCCACGTCACGGTTCAGCAGGCCCGGATCGTCGGTGAGCGTCTGGTTCGCCTGGCCGCGATGGCCGATCCACAGCCGCTGGGGGATTTCCTGATCCCAGGCTACCGACCGCTCGCTGCCGTTGATCTCAAACGTCAGGCGGTTTTTACGCCCGGCGCTCACCTGCGAGACGCTAAAGCTGCCCTTGCTGCCGTCGTCGAAGCGGAACAGCACCGAGCCGAAATCCTCGGTGGTGACCGGCTTCTCCTCGTACCTCGCGCATGCGTCCTGGGAGAATGTGTGATTCCCCGCGACGTTAGCCCTGCGCGTCGGCCAGACGATAGCGAGATCGGCCATCACCTCAACGATCCGTCGGCCGGTAACGAACTGCACCGTGTCGCACCAGTGGGAGCCGATATCCGCCACCGCGCGCGACACGCCGCCGAGCGCGGCATCCACGCGCCAGTTGTAGTCGGTTTCCAGCAGCATCCAGTCCTGCAGGTAGCTGCCGTGAGCGGCAAACAGCCGCCCGAGGGTTCCCGCCTGCATCATGCTCGCCGCCTGGCGCACCATTGCAAACTGGCGGTAGACAAAGCTCACGCCGTGCACCACCCCCGCCTTTTCCGCCAGCGCGACCAGCTCGCGCGCCTCGTCCGGGGTCATGCACAGCGGCTTTTCGGAAAACACGTGTTTACCCGCCTGCACAATCTGGCGGTTAATCGCGGCGTGCAGATGGTTTGGCGTGCAGTTGTGCACCGCGTGCAGATCCGGGTGCGCGAGCAACTCCTCCACGCTGCCGTAGGCGTGCGGGACGTTAAGCGCGCGCGCCTTTTCCTGCGCCTGCGCGAGCGAGCCGTCGCACAGCGCAACCACCTCCACGAAGCCGAGGCGGCGCAGCGCCTCAATGTGCGCGGGGCCGATGAACCCGCTGCCGGCGATCCCAACCTTAATCATCGCTGCCTCCTGCGGCAAAATCATCAAACGCGCGATCCGACACCGGGATGATGTGGCGCTGGATAAACGCGCTGCCCTCGCGCGCGCCGGTTTCGCCGTCCTTCAGGCAGCACTCCCACTCCAGCACCGCCCAGCCGTCGTAGTCGTATTCGGCAAGCCTGCTGAAGATGCCTTTAAAATCGATCTGGCCGTCTCCCAGCGAGCGGAAGCGCCCGGCGCGGTTAAGCCATGGCTGGTAACCGCCGTATACGCCGCTGCGCCCGTTGCGCCGGAACTCGGCATCCTTGACGTGAAACGCCTTGATCCGGGCGTGGTAGATGTCGATAAAGGCCAGATAGTCCATCTGCTGGAGCAGCATATGGCTCGGGTCGTAGAGAATGTTGCAGCGCGGATGGTTATCCACCAGCGCCAGAAAACGCTCAAAGGTCACGCCGTCGTGAAGGTCCTCCCCCGGATGCAGCTCAAAGCAGACGTTAACGCCCTGCTCGTCGAAGGCGTCCAGAACGGGCCGCCAGCGGTTTGCCAGCTCCTGAAACGCGTCCTGAAAGCGCGGCTCGCTGTGCGGCGGCCACGGGTAGAAAAACGGCCACGCCAGCGAGCCGGAGAAGGTGGCGTGCGCGGTTAAGCCTAGCCGGGCAGAGGCTTTTGCAGCCTGCTTCAGTTTCTCCGCCGCCCACGCCCGACGGGCCGCATCGTTACCACGCACTGACGCGGGCGCGAAGTGGTCAAACGCGTCGCCGTAGGCAGGATTGACCGCCATGAGCTGTCCTTCAAGATGGGTGGACAGCTCGCTGATGACCAGCCCGCGCGCGGCAAGCCTGCCCGCGATATCGTCGCAGTAGGTCTGGCTCTCCGCGGCTTTTTCCACGTCGAAAATGTGCGGATGGTTGCAGGGGATTTGCAGCGCCTTATACCCTTTGCCTGCCGCCCAGCCCGCCAGCCCCTCAAGGGAGTTGAACGGCGCCTGCCCGCCAATGAACTGCGACAAAAAAATACCCGGTCCCTTCATCGTTCTCATACCGCCTCCTGAACGTTACGCCCTGTCATCGTCATACCTGAACGTGAGCAGGAAAATCAGCGCGATCGCCGCCGCGGCCACCGCCGGGATCCACCAGAATGTCACCCACGCCTGCGGCACGGTTTGCCCTGCCACCAGCCGGTTATAGAGCGCGCCGGAAATCTGCGAGCCGAGCAGCATACCGATGCCGTAGGTGAACATCACGATCATGCTCTGCGCCTGGCCTTTGACCTTTTCGCCCGCCACGCGGTCGGTATAGATAAAGCCCACCACGAAGAAGAAGTCATAGCACACGCCGTGCAGCAGAATGCCAAGGTACAGCAGGAAACGCCCCTCTTCGCTCACGCCCATCGCGAACATGGCGTAACGCACGAACCACGCCAGCATGCCGATCAGCAGCATATATTTCACGCCCAGGCGCCGGAACAGCAGCGGGATCACCAGCATGAAGAAAATTTCCGACATCTGCCCGAAGGACATGGCGGTGCTGACGTCGGCGATGCCCGCATCCGCCAGATACGAGGCGGTGTAAGCGTAGTAGGTGCCGAGCGGGACGGAGATCAGCATTGCGCAGACGGAGAAGACGAAAAAGTGGCGCGTTTTCAGCAGCGCGAAAGCGTCCGCGCAGAACAGGTCGCGCGCTTTCACCGGCAGCCCTTTCGCCGGGGCCGGCGTGTGCGGCAGCGTCAGGCTGTAGAGCGCCAGCAGAACGGAGCTGGCCGCCGCCACCTGGAAGATGGTGACGCTTGCGGCCACGCCGGTAACGCCGATAAAGATCCCCGCCACAATCCAGCCGATGGTGCCGAACACGCGCACCACCGGGAAGGTTTTATCGACGTTCGTCAGGCTGTGAAACGCGATGTTGTTGGTTAGCGCCAGCGTCGGCATATAGCAGAGCGTGTAGCCAAACAGCAGGCCGATCAGCAGCGCGCCGTTTTCAGCAATCAGCGCGCCCGGCACAAACCACAGAATTGCGGCGCCCGCCAGGTGCATCACCGCCATCACCTTCTGCGAGGCAAAAAAGCGGTCCACCAGCATGCCGAGCACAAACGGCGAGAGGATGGACGCGATCGGCCCCGCGGAGAACGCGTCGCCTATCAGCAAAGACATGTTGTGCTGGGTCATCACCAGGCCGAGGGTAACCGACCAGCTTCCCCAGATAAAAAACTGCAGGAACATCATGAGCGACAGCCGCGGGACCAGCAGCCGATGCTGCGCTATCGCCTTTCCACTACTTTCAGTTGTTGACACCATAACGAGCCTCACCCAGAAAAAGTAATCGATTACAAAACGGTTCAGGTAAAAAGTAATCGATTACAAATCAAAGATCCTGCGGATCGAAACAGAATTGAGAGAGGGGTCACGATATCGTTTAAAGGGGAAGACGGGGAGCATTCAGAAACAGATCGTCGCACTTGCTGACGCTCCCCTGCGTTGACTACCGGTTGTACGGCATACCAACGAAATAGTGATATTTCTCATCAAAGTCGAGCCACAGCTTGCCATCAAAAGAGTCCAGCTGCCTGCTCTTAAAACCACCGCCAAAACGCGCTGTCGTTTCTACAGACTTCACGTCATAGCTCGCCGTTGTGCCATCCTGATACAATACAGTGATAGTGAACGGCGAAAGAGGCTGAGTATGCAGAATCATTGAACTGCGCTCATTTTCTGAATGGGTCATGTGCGGCAAGGAGAACGTTGCGCCAATGATTTTACCTTTGTAATGATATACAAATCCCTTCACGGGTTTGTCTGGTATACCCGCCCGCTGAAAGCTTTCCTCAAATATTAAGCCAATCAGCCCCGGATTACGGGAAAAGCCCTTCGTATAAAGGGTTAAGTCAGGGTCGACTGTTGTCAGAAAAAAATCATCTTGTTGATCGTCAGCTGCCAGTGCCGTCAGGCTTGAGACGTTCTCAAGATTGATCTCTTTTCCCTTTGCGCTGCGTATCACTTGCGCTTCTTTTAACGCGGCGTTGACGAGCGTGCTGGACGGGGTGGGATGTTTCCATCGGACGTTAGCACCACTGCTAACATTTGAGAACAAGATCGCTAACACCCATAAATACTTGATAATTTTCATTTTACTCATCCTTGAATCAGCTGGTTAATGCGCAGCAGTATAACAAACCCCTTTCAACTGAATGTGCTTTCTGAGCAGGCGTTATTTTCAAAATGGCCCCCCGGAGGGGGCTATTATGTGTCACTTTTTACGCGAGAGCTTAAACGCCACAAACAGGAAGACCACCCATACCGGCAGCAGCATCGCCGACAGGCGCATATCGTCGATGGTGCACATCAGTACGAGGATCATCGCCAGGAAGGCGATGCAGATATAGTTCCCCGCCGGGTAAAGCAGCGCCTTGAACTGGGTATCGCGCCCCTTGCGGCGCATTGCCGCGCGAAAACGCAGGTGCGCCAGGCAGATCATGACCCAGTTCAGCAGCAGCGTGGCGACAACCAGCGCCATCAGCAGGCCAAAGGCCTCTTTCGGCAGCAGGTAGTTGATCAGCACCACCAGCGAGGTGATCGCGCCGGAGAGGATCAGGGAGTTTACCGGCACGCCGCGACGGCTGACGCGGGTCAGGAACTTCGGCGCGTTGCCCTGCACGGAGAGGCCAAACAGCATGCGGCTGTTGGAGTAAACGCCGCTGTTATACACCGACAGCGACGCCACCAGAATGACGAAGTTCAGCGCCGATGCGACCACGTTGCTGTTCAGATCGTGGAAAATCATCACGAACGGGCTGCTGTCGGACTTCACTTCACCCCACGGATAAAGCGCCAGCAGGACCACCAGCGAACCGATGTAGAACAGCAGGATGCGGTACACCACCTGGTTAACCGCTTTCGGGATGCTTTTATGCGGATCGCGCGCTTCAGCCGCGGTAATGCCAATTAGCTCCAGCCCGCCGAAGGAGAACATAATCACCGCCAGAGAAAGGATCAGCCCTTTCCAGCCGGTGGCCAGAAAGCCGCCGTGCTGCCACAGGTTATCGAGTGTCGCCCGCTCGCCGCCGTGGCCGGAGAACAGCAGCCACAGGCCGAAGCCGATCATGCCGATAATCGCCAGCACTTTGATCAGCGCGAACCAGAACTCCGTTTCACCGTAAAGGCGCACGTTCACGAGGTTAATGGCGTTGATGATAATGAAGAAGCCTGCCGCCCAGATCCACGTCGGGACGTCCGGCAGCCAGTACTGCATGTAGATGCCCGCGGCGGTCAGCTCGGCCATGCCCACGAGGACGAACATCACCCAGTAGTTCCAGCCGGAAAGGAAGCCGGCAAACGGGCCCCAGTATTTGTACGCGAAGTGGGCGAACGAGCCGGACACCGGCTCTTCTACCACCATTTCGCCGAGCTGGCGCATGATCAGGAAGGCGATGATGCCGGCGATGCCGTAGCCCAGAATGACCGCGGGACCGGCCATTTGAATGGCGGGTCCGATGCCCAGGAAAAGCCCGGTGCCAATTGCGCCGCCGAGGGCGATTAACTGAATATGTCGATTTTGCAAACCACGTTGCAGCGTCGGATTCTGTTCCGACGTGGCTTCAGCGCTGCCGTTGCCTGAAGCGGATGACGCGTCTTTCACGTCTTACCCCTGTCTCTTTTTTAGAAGGGGCACGTTTTAACACTTCATGCTGGAGGTAGCAAGGGATTGGGGCATCCCTGCCCCGGATAACGAGGTGGAACTCAGAACTCGTAACCGACCGAGACCTTAAAGGTTCGCGGCTCACCCTGGGTGATGTAGGTACCGGAGTCGTCGACGGCGGCCCAGTAGTTTTTGTCGGTCACGTTGTCGATGCCCGCCCTAACGGTCATCTGATTTTCGTTGTGGTTAACCGCGAAGCGATAGCGCACGCCCAGATCCAGCGTGGTGTAACTATCCAGCTTTTTGGTGTTCGCCAGGTTCGCATACTGAGAGCCCGAGTGGTTAACGCGCGCGGTGGCGGTCAGGCCGTCAATCGGCTTGATGTCATACTCCGCGCCCAGCACGGCGTAGAAGTTCGGAATGCCGATGGCATCGTTGCCCTGGTTCACGCCGTTTTTGGTTTTGGTCAGCTCCGCCTGCAGCCAGGTGGCGCTGGCGTTCAGGCGCATGCCCAGCATCGGCTCGCCAAACACGTTCAGCTCCACGCCGCGGTTGCGCTGCTCGGCGTCCAGCCCGTAGTGGTTATTGCCGTCGAGGATCGCCGACGGCATTTTGATCTCAAACAGCGCCAGCGAGCCGCCCATGCGGCCAAAGTCCGCCTTCACGCCCACTTCGTTTTGCTTAGAGTGCACAATACCGGTGCTCTGGCCGTAGTTGGTGGCGGTGTTGGGCGCGGTTTTACCCGGCTGGAGCGCTTCGGTATGGTTGGCGTAAAGCGAAATTTCGCTCCACGGCTTGTAGACGACGCCGTAGGTAGGCATCCAACGGCTGCCGTCGAAGCCGTCCGCCTCGTTTTCCGCGCCGGTCGCTTTGTTATAGCCGCGGATAACAACCTTCTGATGACGCGCGCCGACGGTGAACAGCAGGGTGTCGTCCAGCACGCCAAGCGTATCGCTCAGCAGCCAGCCCTGCGTGCGGGTGCGCCCGCTGGTCAGCGGATCGCTGTAGTTGCCGCCCGAGCCGTTGAAGTTGGTGCTGTCCGGCGGATTCACGCCGGTATTGTGATAGATGTTGGTATACGGGTTATCCGCCGTCGCCGACATCTTCCACGCGATTTTTTCGTTTTTGGTCATCGCCGAGTAGCCCACGTTGACCTTATGCGAGACGAAGCCGGTATCGAAGTTTCCGCGAATACCCGCCATGCCGCTGACGGAATCGCTGATGCGGTTAGTGTCCAGGCGGCTGGCCTGGGCCGTACCGTCCGCACTGAGCAGCTTCGGCGCGCTGTAGAGTCCCTCTTCGTGCGCGTGCTGCGCGCCAAGGCCCATGTAGGCGGTCCAGCTATCGGTGATGTCGTACTCGCTGCGCCACATGCCAAATTCGTTTTCGATGTCGCTATAGGCCCACTTTTGCGAGAAGTTGCGGTCGTTTTTCGGCGGCGTCGGAATGAAATCCACGGCCGAAATATTGACGCTGGTCGGGCTGCCGTGGAAGGTTTTCTTCTGATAGCCCACGTCCAGCGAGGTGCGGAAGCTGTCGCCCCTGTAGTCGAGGCCGGTCGAGAGCAGCGTGGTGCGGCGGCGATCGTTGGCGATTGGCGTCTCCCCTTCGCGGTGGACCAGGTTAACGCGCGCGCCGAACTGGTCGCTGTCGCCGAAGCGGCGCCCCGCGTCCAGGGTGGTGCCAAACTGTGAATCAGAGGTGTAATCCACGCCGACTTTGGCCTGCGGCGTTTCGCCCGCGTGCTTTGGCTCGAGGTTGATCATGCCGCCTACGCCGGAGCTTGCCGCGCCGTTCATCAGCGAGTTCGCGCCTTTGAAAATCTCAATGCGGTCCACCATCTGCGCATCCACCACCTGGCGCGGCAGCACGCCGGAGAGGCCGCCGAAGGTCATGTCATCGCCGTCGAACTTCAGGCCGCGAATGCGGAAGCTTTCCGCGCTGTTGCCATAGCCCTGCACGTACTGCACGCCCGCGTCGTTTGCGACAACGTCAGCAATCGTTTTAGCCTGCTGGTCTTCTACCAGCTTCGAGGTGTAGCTGATGACGTTGAACGGCACGTCCATGGCGTTCTGCTGGCCAAGCATGCCCATGCGTCCACCGTTGGCGACCTGTCCGTCAAGGAAGGCCGGAACCAGCTGGTCACCGCCGGGTTTGAAATCTTTAGCCGGAGCTGACTGGACAACAAGGGTGTCCTCTTTTGGGGCGTCCGTCGCAGAGGCGGAGTGCGTAGCCGCGCCGATCGCAAGCGCGAGCACGGACAGTGTTTTGGTCATCAGGAACTTCCTTTACCATTCAAAGAAAATCAGAGGGGAGGATCGGGCTGCTGTTTGAGTTGTGTTGGCAGGCCGCAGGGCCCGAGCAGGATCCACCGTATACTCAGTGTCCGTGTGAGATCTGCTCACTGAAAAGGCGGGAAATGTCCGTCAAAGCCCGCAACCACTAAAGAGAATGAGAACTATACTCATTATCTTTCTATGATCAAGCGTAAATCCTCTTCGCACTCTTTGGGGCCACGCGCACTACATGCCCATTCCGCAGAGGGCTGCTGGATGAGAAACCGGCGCGTCCGGCTAACGCGTAAAAAGAAAACAACATTGCAGCTAATTCTCGCGTTCAATTTAAAAAAGGTGCGAGGATATTAAAATATATTTTAAGGATTACAGGGAATAAGCTTATTTGGTAGACGAGAAAACAGGAATCATTATATTCTTATAAAATTAAAGAGAGGCACAGTCTATATAAGGTGCATTTTCACTGAAACATTACCTGCCGGACGAGATGCCCCGAAAAATGTGACCTCAGGCACGAGATAAGAAAGCGCCATCATGTAAAGAATATATTCTTTATAAGATTTTCGCGGTGATCAAAAATCGAACAGAAAAAGGTAAACGATTTGTAAATGCCATAAAAATTTACACAAGAAAGAATTTACTTATCTCCATGAAATAAAAGTAATTTCACTTAAGAACAATAAAAATATGATCTATATCAATCAGTTACATGTTTGCCTGTAATCCACACTCATGTTAAAAATTAAGCTCAGTGATTTTTACACTCCGTTATTTCGTCTATCACGCTGCATATAAGGTACTCCTATGGCCTGGAAAGTGATGAGCTCGGTAATTTGCCCAAACACAGGGATTGTTTATACCGCCATTGTTGGTCTGAAATTTCTCAAAATGATCATCTGGTATGAAAGCAATGTTTTCCTGCGGGCCGGAGACATCATCAAGCCATCTAAAAACGGGATGATAATCAACGGCGTTCATCAATCTCTGATCGTCTATAATGTTTCACCGTTTAACGCAACGCTGTGGAAAGAGATCGAAGACAAAATGACCTGCCCGTTTAATAAGCAAGTGGAAAATACCGTCTGCACCTATTCCCTGCACTGTCGGGCGAAGAAATGCCCTCACGGTTTCATGACGAACCCGCTGGCGCTGAATATCAGGGACGTAAAGCATTAAGGATGTGGTAAACAGGGCTGAACTAAAGCAACGTGATGTACGATTGAATGGTACGCCCTGTAGGATTCGAACCTACGACCTACGGCTTAGAAGGCCGTTGCTCTATCCAACTGAGCTAAGGGCGCACGGAGAAGAGTGAACTTCGCGGCATGAAACGCGTGGAATTATACGGTCAATGACAGGTGAGTCAATGCCTTTTCCATCTTCTGCGCCGTGAAGGGCTAGCTGGTTGTAAATTCGGCTGTTTTTTCAACATTTCCCTCTCTTTTCAGCACCCGCACGCCCGCTGCGAAAAAGCCTGGTCACATTTAAGTAACGCCCGCTACTCTCTTTCAAATCACCCCGTCACACTCTGCTAAGGCATCTTGAACGGCAGACAACAGGACAACGGAGTGACTGCGTTAAATCTGGCATCAACCTCTTCCCGCTTGCAGCACATCTCTCACGATATTACCGGAATCAAGCTTGAACCCATCGTCGCCCTCGCCTCATCGCGACGCGTGGGGGTGGAGGTGCTGAGCGTGCTATCTCCACACCGGCAAAGTGAACGTTTTTTTCGCGATCGATCGGCCGAACAGTCGCTTATGCTGCTTGAGGCCCAGCTTGCCGTGCTGCAAAGCGCGCTTGCCCGTTACAGCCTTTTCGTCAATTTGCCGATAACGGTTTTTAGCGGGCGCGAAAATTTTCAGCGGCTGCTTGCGCTCAACGCGCCTCCGCTGAACGTTGAGATTGTCGATCCGCAGGCCTTTTTTGCTCTCCCTGCCCCGCGCCAGCGTGACGTCATCCGGCGTTTAAGGTGGCTGCACCGACGGGGACATCAGATTTGGCTCGACGACGTTGACGAAGTCATGGCGCTACCGTTTTTATCCCGTCAGCTACCGTTAAGCGGGATCAAGATCGATAAGCTGGCATTCTGGCGGCTGCGCGGCACGCCTGCGCTGGCGAAGCTGGTTACGCTCTGTTCACAGATTGCCCGGCACGTCCTTATTGAAGGTATTGAGACAGACGAAGATTATGCCTGCGCGCGGCAGGCTGGCGCGGGACTCGGTCAGGGATTTTACTGGCCATCCTGGACATGGCCGGAGGAATAAGCGGTCATCGCCGAGAGGGAAGCCATGCGAATGACAGTACGCCGTTACAGGCGGCGTCGAACGGGAAGTGATTCACTGGGATTTACACATTCGCCTTTTGCTCCTCCTTTTTTCGATCGCCTTGAATTTTTGAGCCAGTCTATCAACCAGACTCGCAAAACCGATTCGCCTTTTATCATCCTGGTCACGCAGGATAACTTCCTTCGCGCCGGGCTTTTACAGGGGCAATCTCCCTTAAGCAACTGCTGCGATTACACCACGCTGGACGCGGCGCTGCTCGCCCTTAACCACTGGCCTTCAGCCCGGCTTGTCGTAGACATTGACGGCCGCGCCAGCCCGATGATTGAGCTTCTGGACAGGCTCAGGCGCCACAGCCTGTACCCGCCGTTTATCATGCCCAATCTGTTAATTCGCGCCGATGACTATGATGCCCGGCTTTTTTGCAAGGCCGCGGGCCCGTTTAACGTGCTGGAGCGCCAGCTCACGGCGCAAACCCTGCAGCAGGCGCTGCTGGAAGCCCAGCCGGTTCAGCGTAATCAAAAGGAGTGGTTTTCGCGAAAGGAGTGGCCCATCGTACAGGAGCTGGCCCGCGGCCGCTCGCTGCGTCAAATTGCGCTTCTGCACAACCGCCCCTATAACCGCATTATTTATCGTCTTAGCTGTATTCTGACGAAGCTTGGGCTGAACCATCGGCAGGAGCTACTGCATCTTCTCAATAACCTCTCAGACTTCACACTTTAACTCACGCACTAACCCCTTCATTCCTAAAGACCTTTAAGAAATTACTTATCAACAATGTTTTATTTCTGTTTAATTTTAACATTTTATTAAAAATTAAAACTATTCCTAATTTCCTCCGCCCAACCCTTATTAATGCTGAAAAATGCCATAACGCCAGGGCTTTATTTCATTTTTGATGCAAAACAAACTAGCCTCGTCAGGATATATTTTCTTTTAAAACAGACATTTTGACGGATTGACCGGCGCGGGTGAGCCCGTTCGCCCAGCATATCCTTCTGTTGGTCTGAGGGGCGTTGACGGGGGAGCATTGCGGCTTTCAACTGAAGGCGAGACGCGTGAGGAAGGAAAACTTCCGCCCTCAGGAGGAAAGAGGAACAGGAAAATGCGCCTCCATTTCATTAACAAATGATCAACATATAGAGATATGTTTTATTTTTTGTTATTACATAAAGATGAAAAATTGCGGTAATTGGAATACCAGGATAATTCCGCTAAATTTAAAAACTTAGATCATAATATCCAGAACATAATATACAACAAGGAATCGAAATTAATTTACAGTCTTTTCGGAGAAAGCTTAAACGGTATAATAAGACGTGTTTCAAACATTAATAAGAAAAAACCTTTTGCCGTTAATAGCCAAATGATATAACCGCGCTAAGGCATTGACTTCATCACTACGTAAACAAGGATGCTCACGCTCTTTCCAGGGAAATACTACCGTATAAGGATCTGCACAATTATCCTTCCGGCTTTTCGAGAGTTTTACAAAACTCAACATAACGCTTTTAACAATCTGAGGCATAAAAAATGAAACCGGCATCCGTTATCATTATGGACGAACACCCTATCGTCAGAATGTCGATAGAAGTCCTGCTACAGAAAAATAAAAACATCATCGTCAAACTGAAGTCTGGCGACAGTCACGAAGTGCTCGACTGCATACGCAATCACGCCATTGATTTGGTGATCCTCGACATTGAACTGGCAGGAACCGACGGGTTTGCTTTACTCAAAAGAATCAGGAACTTAAACAAAGACATTAAGGTTCTGTTTCTTTCATCAAAATCGGAAGCGTTTTACGCCGGACGCGCTATCCGCGCCGGGGCAAACGGCTTTGTCAGCAAGCGTAAAGATTTAGGTGAGATCTACAATGCGGTCGAGATGATATTAACCGGCTATTCATTCTTCCCATCCGAGACGCTGAGCTTTATAAACCACCTCGGGTCACGTACGGGGGCCGCCGTGGATATGCCGCTGTCAAATCGGGAAGTGACGGTTCTGCGCTATCTGGCAAATGGATTATCGAATAAGGAGATTGCTGAACAACTTTTATTAAGCAATAAAACGATTAGCGCGCACAAATCAAATATCTATTCAAAACTCGGCGTGCAAAGCATCGTGGAATTAATTGATTACGCGAAGGCGCACGAGCTGCTATAACCTGAAATCACTCCCTGCAACTTGCGTGAGTTGCAGGGAGTGCGGTTAGGGCTAATTATAATTAATCATAAAGGTTGCATCGGCATCCGCCCGCCCCGGCTGGGGATTATCCGCAGTGGCAATATAGTTAGCGTAAAACGACAGTTCCGCATTCCCCAGCGCATCCACCGCCACCTCCTGGCTCGCCTGCTGCAGCGCCAGCCGCGTTTTATCGCGATCGCGAATCTCCACCGCCACGTTGCTGGCCGCGCTGGCGTCGTTAAGCGCCAGCAGGCTGTTATCGCTGCCTGCCGGTTTTCCCGAAAAGGTGATCGATGCGGACCCCGGCGGACAGCCGGTCAGCTTCAGCGTAAACGGCACCGCCTGGGTGCGGCTGCCTGCGGTTCTGATTTGCTTCGTCGGCCAGGTGCCCAGCTGCACCGTCTTGTCGCTATCGCTTCCTTCCGCCACGCAGGTGAAATCGACGATGTTGCCGTAAAGCTGGATGTTAATTTCGCCCAGCGCGTCGTTCGCCTCGGCGCTGGCGTGAAGCATCAGCAGCGCTGCTGCCGCATATCGGGTTAGTTTCCGCATCGCGCCTCCTTAATCGTAATCCACGCGCAGGTAGCCGCGCGAGGTGAAGCGGCCTTCCGCCGGCTTGTTACCCGTCACGCTCACCGGCCAGGCGCGGATGCCGACCTGCGCCTGCGCGCTGTCGTCCAGGCGGAACGGAATTTTGCTGCTCAGGCTGTTTGGCGTTAACGGCGTACCGCTGCTGTTAGCCACGATAAACCCCACGTCCTTGTTGTCCGACACCAGCATGTTGCCGTTCACGCTGCCGCTGTCCGCCTCAATGCGCATCGTCAGGTAGGCGTTTGCCTCAACGTTGGTGCATTTGATGGCGATGGTTTTACTTTGCGGCGACACCTTTTGCGGCCGATTGCCCGCCCCCGCCTGGCTGAACAGCGATGCGCCAATGTCGCCGAAGTCAAACTCGACGATTTGCCCGGCGTTGATGGCACAGCTCTGCGGCACCTGAACCCTGCCGCTGTAGCTGATGGTATAGACCGGCGTGCCGTTGATGGGATCCGACGACGAGGTGGTGACATACACGCGGAACATCGTCTCGCGCGGGATCTCCACCATGTTGATAAACCGGCGCGTCACCTTGAGCCGAAACACCAGGTTGGAGTCCTTAACCGGAAACGGCTGATTCTTTGCGACGTTCGGGTGGCTGCCCATCTGAATGAAATTCTGCGGGGGATAAAAAACGCCGGCATAGCTGTCCGTGATCTTCATCGCGCCGTCGAGGTAATCATTCAGCTTGAGGTACTTATAGCCATCGATCGTCGACGTCACCGGAAAGTTCGTCACGTAGCTACGCTTGGTCGTGGTGCCCGACGTGCCCTTCGGGCAGACGGCGTTGACCCCTACCCACTGCGATTTCTCGCTGAGGGTGACAATCTGCCCGACCTGGTTGTTGGAGCTGTTAAATTTATCGGTCAGGTCGTAGAAAATATCGGTGGCCACGCCGTTCTCATTCACGCAGACGGTAGCCAGGGCGTGCGTCACCGGGAGGCTCACCAGCGCCAGCGCCAGCAGCGCCCGGCGCGTATTTTGATGATTAATCACATGTAATCTCCTGTTGCGCGATCGCCTGCTTCAGGCTCTCTTCCGGCAGGCTGTAGGACGCCCGGCACTGCATGCTTGCGCCGTTGCCCCATTGAATCAGCAGCTGCCCCGTGAGCGGCAGGCCGCTCAGGTAAATCTGCCCGTCATCGCCCACCATGCTGGTCACGCCGCTGCGCGTTTCACGCACCACGGCGCCAAACGGCACGGGGTGGCCGCCGCGCTTGACCGTCATCAGCGCGCGAACGCCGATGCGGGTGTCAAAGCTGGCGCGAACCAGCGCGCCGCTGGTCGGGACGACGCTCGAGACGTTATTCTCAACGTCAGTGTTGTTGTTCATTGAGTTGACGTCCAGCGCGACGCGGTTGTAACGGTACACGGTGGCGTAAGGCATTACCGCGTAGCCGCGCCAGTCCGTTTTCACGCCGGTCTGGTTCTCGACGCTCACGCCCGTCGCGCCCGGGGCTTTGATCAGGACGTTGGTGTCGCCAAGCGGCTGGCTGAAGGTCACGCCGTCCGCATGCCCAACCACGCCACCGGAAGCCTGCCAGTTGAGGTCGTGCTGGTCGCGCGCGTAGTTATACCCGACGCCCAGCGTGCCGTAGGTCGCCTGCCAGTTGGCGCTGGCGCTGCCGCTCGCACCGTTATTGCTGGCGTGCCCCTGCGTGACGCTGTAGTTGAGGTTACGATCCTCAAGCAGCGTGCCGCTGACCCCGGTCTGCCAGCTGCTGTCGCCGCTGCTGTTGCGGCTGGCCGACGCCGTGGCGTAAGCCCTGTCGATGGCGTTATCGCGGCGATAGCCGTGGCCGGTAAAGAGGCTGAGCGGCACGGAGACGTTGAACGACGCAATGCGATCCGTCCCGTCGATGCCCACGGCCTTGTTCCAGGACCACGAGACGGAGTAGCTCACCCCTTTCAGGCCGCCCGCGTAGCCCAGCTGATACCAGACGTTGGTCTGATCCGTTCCCCAGTAGGTCTGCTCGCTGCCGGAAACGTAGAGCGAACCGTAATCCCCCAGCGACTGGGAGATATTCAGCTGGAAGCGCCCCTTCTTGTTCCACGTCAGGTTGTGGTAGCTCTGCACGTCCGGGACGCCGTCGTTGTCCTTGCCGTCGCCGTACTGATAGCCTTCCATGGTGCGCCAGGCAACGTCATCCAGGGTGTAAAACCCCTTCGTGGAGTAGCGATAGCCGAGAAGCTGGAAGTTAGTGCCAAATCCGTTCAGCGATTTTGCGTACAGGAAGCGCAGAGACTGCCCCTCGTGGCGGCTGTCGTCCGCCAGCTGGCTGCGCGCGTGGGTGATATCCAGTGATACCGCCCCCCAGTCGCCCAGGTTTTTCCCGGCGCCGACGGCCATCGCGGTATAGCGCGAGGCAAGCTGCGTGCCGCCGTACAGCGTATAGCCGTTGGCGAGGCCCGCAATCAGCGTGCCCTGCGAGAAGAACGGCGTATCCTGCTCGCCGTTGCCGCTGCGGTAGTCCCCCGCCACCAGGTCGTATTTCCAGCGTCCTTCACGCTGGAGCAGAGGAACGGTGGAGTACGGTACGGTGTAGCGCTGGTTGCTGCCGTCCTTTTCCTCAACCGTCACCTCAAGGTCACCGCTCGATGACGTCGGGTTCAGGTCCGTAATGGCAAACGCCCCGGCCTGAACGTAGCTCTGATAGATGACGTAGCCGTTCTGACGGATAACCACTTTTGCCGGGGTGCGGGCAATCCCGCGCACGGTGGGGGCGTAGCCCTGCAGGCTGTCGGGATACATGCTGTCGGAAGAGTAAAGCCGACCGCCGCGAAAGCCGACGCTGTCAAAGACGTCGTTGCCGGTGTTGCTGTCGCCGAGCACCAGCTCGCTTTTGAGCGGAATAACGGTGCGCTGCGCCCAGGTGCCGATGTTTTCCCAGCTGCTGTGCCGTTCGCCGCTGCTCTGGGAGTAGCGCCAGGCCCCGTTGTTGCGCAGCCGCCACGGCCCGTAGTTCAGCCCGCTTTGCAGGTTGAGGTAGTAGCTGTCGTCATTGCTTCCCCGGTTGCCGGAAAAGCTGTAGTTCAGCAGCGCGGCGGGGATCCCCTCGTCCCACTGATCGGGCGGAATGTAGCCGCGCGCGCTGTTGGCCATCGCTACCTGCGGCAGGCTGACGTTAAGGCGCTGGGAGGCGAAGTTGAACGCCATTTCACTGCCGGGAATGGCGGTTTCCAGCGGCACGCAGGCGTCGCCCTGAAGGTTTGCCAGCTCGGGGAAGGCGGCAATGTTCACGCCGAACCGGTCGAGCATCGCGCGCGTCACGCAGGCCGCCAGCCCGCCCGCCACGGGCGGGGTGTTGTCAGCCTGTTCAAAACGCACGTCCTGCGTTCCGATAAACTCATCGTTACGCCAGATATCGACGCGATAGACGCCCGGCGCCTGCTGGTGCCCCTGTTCAAAACGCGACAAATCCGCCACGTTCGCGGTGTCGTCGGAGAGAAACGCCGGGTTAAAGTAGCTTTCGCCCCAGCCGGCCTGCGGCCAGAGCGTGCTCATCAGCGCCAGCGCAACCGGGCAGTATCGCCATTGGTGATTTGTCATCGCCCTGACTCTGCTCACAGATTGACGCTGCGCGCCGGGGTAATGGCACCGTAATCATTCACGCTCTGCCACGAGAGCGCGCCGCCCGCACCGGCAGGAATCACCTGCTGCGCGCTGCTTTTCGGCGCCACCATCAGATTTTCCAGCGTCTGGCCGCCCATCTTCAGGTTAACCAGCGTGACGTAGTACGGTGACGCGTTGCTGACCTTAAGATGGTTGCCCGCGCGCTCAAAGCGCAGGTGCGACAGCGCCTCTTCCGGCTGCATCGCCAGGTTGTTCGGGCGCACAAACAGCTTAATGCGCGACAGAATCGCCAGCTGCAGGACGTTATTGCCGTCCTGGGCGGCTTTGCTCACGGACGGGATGGCCTTCACGTTCATAAAGAACAGCGATTCGCGATCGGCGGGCAGGGCCGGACCGGCATAAATGATGCGCAGCGTGTTCTCGCTGTCCGGCTCGCTGACGAACAGCGGCGGCGTGACGGCAAAGGTTTTTTCTTTTTGCCCGCTCGCATTTTCAATCCACGCGTTAATTAAATAACGCTCTTTTTTATTGCTGTTGGTGATGGCCAGCGACGTTTGCTTGGCGTCTGCCGGATAAATAACGCGCGTGGCCCCCAGCGCAATTCCACCCGATGCATTTGCGCAGGTGGAAATCATCATCAAAATAAAAGAAAAAATCAGTCCTGGTTTAATTAGGGTGTTCATCACAACAATACCTTTATTAATGTGTTCGCAGGCGTAGAAGGCGTTATGGATAAATCAACGTAAACCAGACGTCTGACTGAATACGGCCTGGCACGAGGTGTTCGGAAATAGCGCGATAGCGGGCGCTAAAATGAAAGGCCAGCTCGCTGGTGTCGATGGGCAAGAAGCTGACGGCGGCCGCGTTGGGAACAATCTGGCGCTGCTGTTCGTCAAATAGCGCCAGCCCTACGCCGCTGCTGACGGGCGTTTCACCGGGCCGCGATGTCGCCAGAAAGACCTGAGGATCTTCCGTCGGCGTAACGCCCTGAAACTGAATGCCCACGGTGCGAGAGACGTCCACGCTGCAGTCGAGCAAGCGCACGGTGAACGGCACGTTGACCGTAGAAAAGCTGCCCACGCCGGAAAAGGAGTTGGTGCGATATTGCCCCATGTCAATGCGCATATTCTCGCTGTCAGGCGCTACCGCGCAGCCGCCGTTGACTAACTCCCCGCGGAGGTACACCTTCCCGCCGTCTATGACCACGGTGTGCGCGACTGCCTGATGAACCATCGCCAGCGTTAACAGCAGCAGTGTTCCGATCCTTATCATCATATTCTCAGCGTTAGCGTATGACGGGCCTCATCCCTGAGGCCGAAACATCCCTGTAAAGAAGGTCTTACTCGTACTTCATCACGAAGGTCGCGTCGGCGTTTGCCAGACCCGGTGACGTGGTCGCAGCGGTCGCTTTGTAACGCGCGGTGAAGCTCAGGGTGTTGGTGCCCTGGATCAGCGTTTTCGCCGCGGAGAAGGTCGCGCCGTCCGGCGTCAGCGTGGTGGATTTGCTGTCGAGGATCTCGATACCTACGCCTTTCGCGGTGTTGTCGTTGCTGCCGGAGGTGACCGCCAGCAGGGTCTTATCGGTTGCGTCGATTTGACCGGTGAACGCTACGGAAGCGGTCGTTGCAACGGTAGGATCGCAATCGTTCAGCACGATGTTGAAGGGAATATTCGACGTGGTGTCGCCCACTTTAGTGAATTTCGCCGTGCGATATTGACCCAGGTTAACGGTCTGCTCGGAAGATTCAGTATTTACTGAACATGCGGCATTCACTAATTCACCTTTAAAATGCACGGTACCGCCATTAACGGAAACCGGCGTTTTTGGATCTTCTGCGTGAGCGGCGCCCGCGACCAGGGCCAAAGTTGCAATAACAGTCGTAGCAATGTTGCTGAGTTTCATGTCTATTCCTTTAAAATATAAATAACCCTTCCCGTGCTCGTCGGGAATATTGAAATACATTCAATTGTGCAATTGAAGGCTTATTTCGGAGGAGATAAAGTAGCTCAGGAAGTGATATTTAAATATGTCAAAACGCTGCGATTCCACCAGGACACATCCTAATCCGGCCTCGGAAATTGGCCCTGTAATCACCGGGGTTTACCGTCAACCGCCGAAATCTCGCAAAGGATGACTGACAGCGGCGCTCGCTTCTGACAAAATATAGCCATCCCCCCTTTCAAACGTTACAGACGGAATCCTCTCTCTGATGGCAGCAAAAATTATTGACGGTAAAACGATTGCGCAGCAGGTGCGCTCTGAGGTCGCGGAAAAAGTGAAGGCGCGAACAGCCGCCGGAAAACGCGCCCCGGGGCTGGCGGTTGTGCTGGTTGGCAGCAACCCCGCTTCGCAGATCTATGTCGGCAGCAAGCGTAAAGCGTGCGAGGAAGTGGGCTTCGTCTCCCGCTCTTACGATCTGCCTGAAACCACCAGCGAGGCAGAACTGCTTGAGCTGATCGACACCCTGAACGCCGATAAAGCGATCGACGGGATTTTGGTTCAGCTGCCGCTGCCCGCGGGCATCGACAACGTGAAGGTGCTCGAGCGCATCGCGCCGGATAAAGACGTAGACGGGTTCCATCCGTATAACGTGGGCCGCCTGTGCCAGCGCGCGCCGCGCCTGCGTCCGTGCACCCCGCGCGGCATCGTTACCCTGCTTGAGCGTTACAACATCGATACCTACGGCCTGAACGCCGTGGTGATCGGCGCATCAAACATTGTCGGGCGTCCGATGAGCATGGAGCTGCTGCTGGCCGGCTGCACCACCACCGTGACCCACCGCTTCACCAAAAACCTGCGCCACCACGTCGAAAACGCCGATCTGCTGATCGTCGCGGTCGGCAAGCCGGGCTTTATTCCGGGCGAGTGGATTAAAGAAGGCGCGATTGTCGTGGACGTCGGCATTAACCGTCTGGAAAGCGGCAAAGTGGTCGGCGACGTGGTGTTCGACGATGCCGCCGCGCGCGCGTCATACATTACCCCGGTGCCGGGCGGCGTAGGCCCGATGACCGTAGCCACATTAATTCAGAATACCTTGCAGGCCTGCGAGGAGTATCACGACGTAGAGGACGCGTAAGATGGCAACATTTTCATTAGGTAAACACCCGCACGTAGAGCTGTGCGATCTGCTTAAGCTGGAAGGCTGGAGTGAAAGCGGCGCGCAGGCGAAAATCGTCATTGCCGACGGGCGGGTTAAGGTCGACGGCGCGGTGGAAACCCGCAAGCGCTGCAAAATCGTCGCGGGCCAGACCGTGAGCTTTGAAGGCCAGAGCGTGACGGTTACGGCCTGATCCCCTCACCCTAACCCTCTCCCCAAAAGGGAGAGGGAACAGTCCGAACGCCGTTTGTAGGCCGGGTAAGGCGAAGCCGCCACCCGGCAATACCCTGCCAATCCCCCACATCCATTCAGGTTAATTATCGATCAACTTCAAATAATCACTATTTCATCTGATGAAAGGTGAAAATGTTGTTGCGCGAATTTCAGGCTTTCCTCACGATAAGTAGAACGTTCTACTAAAACGTTCTACTTACAATAACAGCGCCTAAAAAAGCGCTACTCGGGGGAAATCAGCATGAGTCTGATATCAGGGTTTGTTAAATCGCTGTCTAAGTTATCGATGATTGGTCGCGCCCTAATGCTGCCAATTTCACTGCTTCCCGCCGCGGGGCTGCTGCTGGCCTTCGGCGATAAGTTCCACCTGCCGCTGATGATGAACGCGGGCGGGGTTATTTTTGATAACCTGCCGATGCTGTTTGCCATCGGCTCCGCCGTCGGTCTGGCGTCGGAATCCGGCATTGCGGCGCTCTCCGCGGCGGTGTCGGTGTTCGTAACCAACATTACCATCAGCACCGTGCTCAGCATCACGCCGGAGATGGCGTCCCAGGGCGGGAAATACGCGATGGTCGTCGGCATCCCGACGCTGCAGATGGGCGTCTTCGGCGGCCTGATCTGCGGTATTCTCGCGGCCTGGTGCTATAACCGCTTCCACACCATGCAGCTGCCCGAGTTCCTCGGCTTCTTCTCCGGCAAGCGCTTTGTGGCGATTGCGACGGCGTTTCTGTCGTTCCTGCTCGGGCTGCTGCTGCCGTACGTCTGGCAGCACATTCAGTCCGGCATTGACGCGCTCTCCGTTGTCGTCAACGGCGATAACCAGGCGGCCTCAACCTTTATCTTCGGGCTGGTGGAGCGCGCGCTGATCCCGCTCGGCCTGCACCACATCTGGTATCCGTCGTTCTGGTATTCGTTTGGCGACTACACCACGCAGGCGGGCCAGGTGATCCACGGCGACCAGACCATCTGGTTCAAGATGCTGGAAGAAGGCGTGAAGTCCTTCAGCAGCGACTCCTACCAGAACGCCGGCAAGTTCATGCAGGGCGAGTTCCCGCTGATGCTGTTCGCGCTGCCCGCCGCGTGCCTGGCGATGTATCACGAAGCCCACACGAAGAATAAAAAGATCGCTGCCGGGATCCTGTTCTCCGCCGCGCTTACCTGCTTCCTGACGGGGATCACCGAGCCGGTCGAGTTCACCTTTATCTTCGTGGCGCCCATCCTTTACGTCTTTAACGCCGTGATGGCGGGCCTGGCCTACATGACCATGTACCTGATGCATGCGCATATCGCCAAGTCCTTCTCCGCGGGCTTTATCGACTACCTGTCGTTCGGCATCCTGCCGTCGTTCAACGGCTATCAGACCAACTTCCTGAACGCCGTGATTATCGGCATTCCGATGGCGCTGATTTACTACTTCACCTTCCGCTTCGTGATCCGTCGCTTCGACGTGAAAACGCCGGGGCGTACCGAAGTGACCGCCAGCGCCGACGATAAAACCGATACTGAAATCGCCACCGAGATCATCGGCCTGCTGGGCGGCGCGCAGAACATCGACTCCGTTGGCTCCTGCATCACCCGCCTGCGTCTGGAAGTGGCGAAGAGCGATGCGGTAGACAAAGACGGCCTGAACGGGCTCGGCGCGCGCGGCGTGGTCTTCGTCGGCGATACCGGCATTCAGGTGATTTTTGGTGCCAGAGCACAGTTTATCGCCCAGACCATGTCCACGATGATCGGCAAATAATAAGATGCCGGGAGGATACGTCTCCTGTACGCTGGGAGACGTTGTCTTATCTGGCTGATAATCAGTGAATTTCAGGGAGCGGTTTTGAAGAAAGTCAGCATCATTGATGTGGCAAAGCACGCGGGCGTGTCGGTTTCTACCGTCTCGCTGGTGCTGCGCCAGAAAGGGAAAATTTCTGAGGCCACCATCGGAAAGGTCAATGATGCCATCACGACGCTGGGCTACGTGCACAACGTGGCCGCCGCAAACCTTCGCGCCAACACCTCCAACCTGATCGGCCTGATCCTGCGTGATTTTAGCGACAGCTTTTCCATTAAGGTGATGGCGAGCATCGTTCAGGAGCTGGAAAAACAGGGGTACATGGTGTTCCTCGGCCAGCCGCTGAACGACGGCGAACATCTCGAACGCTGCCTGCTCTCCTTCAAGCAGCAGGGCGTGGCGGGTGTGATCTATCTGGCCTCCGATACCCGCACCTCCGCGCTGCCGGAGCAGATCCGCCAGTGTCCGCTGCCGCTGGTGGCGGTTTCGCAATCGCTGCTTGATGAAAAATGTAACCTGGTGATGCGCGACAACCGCCAGGCGGCAAACCTGGCCGCGCGCTACCTGATCGAACGCGGGCACCGCAACATCGCCTACATCGGCGGGCGCGAAGGCTGCCTGATCCGCGAGCAGCGCCTGCTCGGCTTTCGCAGCGCGATGACGCAAAACGGTCTGGTCTGGCGCGACGACTACTCCCCCGCCTGCAGCGACGACACGATGGCCGCCGGTTTCGCCACCCGCCAGCTGCTGGAAAAGAACAATACCATCACCGCCCTGCTCTGCCATTCGCCGGACGCGATAATTGGGTCCCTTTCGGGCATTCAACAGGTGGGGCGCACCGTGGGGAAAGACGTGTTTTTAACCCAGCAAGTGGCGCTGGTGGGCTTTGAGGACATGCTGCACGTCAACCTGACCTCGCCGTCGTTCACCTACGTCTCTTCCGCCAGCGAAGAGACCGGGCGTCAGGCCGCCGGGCTGATGATCCGCAGGCTCAGGGAGCCGGAGCTGCAAACCCAGCGCATTACCCTTTCCGGGCAGCTTATCGCGCGCGAGTCGGCGTAAATTCAGAATTTGGCGCAGGTTTGATGGGGCGAATTCGCTGCTATATTTCCATGATTTGCCGGGAATAATTGCGATGCCTACCGTTATCACTCACGCCGCTGTACCTCTTTGCCTGGGCTTAGGCCTGGGAACTAAAGTCATCCCTCCCCGCCTGCTGTTTGCCGGCGTCATGCTCGCGATGCTGCCGGACGCCGACGTGCTGGCGTTTAAATTCGGCGTCGCCTACGGAAATATTTTCGGCCATCGCGGTTTTACCCACTCCCTGCTGTTCGCCTTTGCGGTGCCGATACTCTGCGTGCTGATTGGCCGACGATGGTTCAGGGCCAGCCTGACGCGGTGCTGGCTGTTTTTAACCGTCTCGCTGCTGTCGCACAGCCTGCTGGATTCGATCACCACGGGGGGGAAAGGCGTCGGCTGGCTGTGGCCGTGGTCGGATGAACGGTTCTTCGCGCCGTGGCAGGTGATCAAGGTCGCGCCGTTTGCGCTGTCGCGCTACGCTACGCCGTACGGGCATCAGGTAATTATCTCGGAACTGCAGTGGGTGTGGCTGCCGGGGGTAGTGCTGATGGGGTTGCTGTGGTGGAAAAGAAGGTAAAAAAAAGCCGGGTGGCGGCTGCGCCTTACCCGGCCTACTTTTACCCGTAGGCCCGGTAAGCGTCAGCGCCACCGGGCACTAAGGACTTACTTACGGCGCCAGGTCGTTCCCTGCGGGCCGTCTTCCAGAATGATGCCCATCTCGGTCAGACGGTTACGCGCCGCATCCGCTGCCGCCCAGTCTTTCGCCTGACGCGCTTCCAGACGCGCCTTGATCAACGCCTCAATCTCCGCCACTTCGCCGTCGTCCGCCTGCGCGCCGCCCTGCAGGAACGCCTCCGGCTCCTGTTCCAGCAGGCCGAGTACGGAAGAGAGCTTGCGCAGATGCGACGCCAGCGCGTTGGCCGCGGCCATATCTTCTGACTTCAGGCGGTTCACCTCGCGCGCCATGTCGAACAGCACGGAGTAGGCTTCCGGGGTGTTGAAGTCATCGTTCATCACCTCAATAAAGCGCGCTTCGAACGCCTCGCCGCCCGCAGGCGCAGCGGATTTGTCGGTGCCGCGCAGCGCGGTGTACAGGCGCTCCAGCGCCGAGCGCGCCTGCTTGAGGTTCTCTTCGCTGTAGTTCAGCTGGCTGCGATAGTGGCCGGACATCAGGAAGTAGCGCACGGTTTCCGCGTCGTAATACTTCAGCACGTCGCGCACGGTGAAGAAGTTGCCCAGCGATTTTGACATCTTCTCGCGGTCCACCATCACCATCCCGGAGTGCATCCAGTAGTTCACGTATTCGCCGCCGTGGGCGCAGGTGGACTGGGCGATTTCGTTTTCGTGGTGCGGGAACATCAGGTCCGAACCGCCGCCGTGAATGTCGAAGTGCTTGCCCAGCTGCTTACAGTTCATCGCCGAACATTCAATGTGCCAGCCCGGACGCCCTTCGCCCCACGGAGACGGCCAGCTCGGCTCACCCGCTTTCGACATCTTCCACAGCACGAAGTCCATCGGGTTACGCTTCACGTCGACCACGTCCACGCGCGCGCCGGCCTGGAGCTGCTCCAGATCCTGACGGGAGAGCGAGCCGTAGGTCGGGTCCGTTGGTACGGAGAACATCACGTCGCCGTTTTCCGCCACGTAGGCGTGGCCGCGTTCGATCAGCTTTTCGGTGATCTCGATAATTTCGTGGATGTGGTGCGTCGCGCGCGGCTCGCTGTCCGGGCGCAGAATGTTCAGGGCGTCAAAGTCCTTGTGCATCTCGACGATCATGCGATCGACCAGCGCCACAAAGCTTTCGCCGTTTTCGTTCGCGCGCTTGATGATTTTGTCATCGATATCGGTGATGTTGCGCACGTACTTCAGGGTATAGCCCAGAAAACGCAGGTAGCGCGACACCACGTCGAAGGAGACAAAGGTACGGCCATGGCCGATATGACAGAGATCGTAAACCGTGATTCCACACACGTACATGCCGACTTCCCCGGCATGGATAGGCTTAAATTCCTCTTTTTGGCGCGTCATTGTATTAAAGATTTTTAACATCGAAGATTCCATGTGAGACGTGTGTGGATAGTAACTTTTCTATCATACCCATTATTCATCGCCGAAGCAGCACACAATGCAAGGTGATCGCGTCCTGTGGTTATGCTATAACAAGCCCCTATATGTGACCCGAACGCGGGTCGACGCACCACAATAACGGAACAGGATGAAAAAATGGTCACTTTCCACACTAATCATGGCGATATCGTAATCAAAACCTTTGATGACAAAGCGCCTGAAACAGTTAAAAACTTCCTGGACTACTGCCGCGAAGGTTTCTACAACAACACGATTTTCCACCGCGTGATCAACGGCTTTATGATCCAGGGCGGCGGTTTTGAACCAGGCATGCACCAGAAAGAAACCAAAGAAGCGATCAAAAACGAAGCGAACAACGGCCTGAAAAACACCCGCGGCACGCTGGCAATGGCCCGTACTCAGGCGCCACACTCTGCGACCGCGCAGTTCTTCATCAACGTGGCCGACAACGACTTCCTGAACTTCTCCGGCGAAAGCCTGCAGGGCTGGGGCTACTGCGTGTTCGCAGAAGTGGTTGAAGGTATGGACGTGGTTGACAAGATCAAAGCCGTCTCCACCGGCCGCAGCGGCATGCATCAGGACGTTCCAAAAGAAGACGTTGTGATTACAAGCGTGACCGTCAGCGAGTAATTCGTGGCGACACTCTTTATTGCAGATTTGCACCTGCAAACGGAAGAACCGGCGATTACCGCCGGTTTTCTGCGTTTTTTACGTGGTGCAGCGAAAAGCGCCGACGCGCTGTACATTCTGGGCGACCTGTTTGAAGCCTGGATTGGCGACGACGACCCTAACCCGCTGCACCGCGACATGGCTGCGGCCATTAAGGCGCTGGTTGATTCCGGCGTCCCCTGCTACTTCATTCACGGCAACCGCGATTTCCTGATCGGCAGGCGCTTCGCGCGCGAAAGCGGCATGACGCTGCTGCCGGAAGAGCAGGTTCTCGATCTCTACGGCCGCAAGGTTCTGATCATGCACGGCGACACGCTGTGCACGGATGACGCGGGCTATCAGGCGTTTCGCGCGAAGGTCCACACCCCGTGGATCCAAAAGCTGTTCCTCGCCCTGCCGCTGTTTATCCGCCGCCGCATCGCCGCCAGAATGCGCGCGGGCAGCAAGGCCGCCAACAGCAGCAAATCCGTGACCATCATGGACGTTAACCCGCAGGCGGTGATTGGCGTAATGGAAAAGCACCGCGTCCAGTGGCTGATCCACGGCCACACCCATCGTCCGGACGTCCACGAACTGATCGCAAACGGCGAACCCGCGCATCGCGTGGTATTAGGCGCCTGGCACAGCGAAGGATCGATGGTGAAAGTCACGCCTGACGGCGTCGAACTTATCGCTTTCCCGTTCTAATTATCCGCACGACTTTGCGGCGTCTTTAGCCGCGCAACCGTTTTCCTTGCCGATATTCCATGCTATTCTCTGTGCCCTCGAAAGCAGTGTGTTTCGCACCACAGGAGTTTTAAGACGCATGTCTTCCCGCAATAATCCGGCGCGTGTCGCCATCGTGATGGGGTCCAAAAGCGACTGGGCCACCATGCAGTTTGCCGCCGAAATCTTTGACATCCTGAACGTTCCGCACCATGTTGAAGTGGTCTCCGCACACCGCACTCCCGACAGGCTGTTCAGCTTCGCCGAAGGTGCCGAAGAGAACGGCTACGAGGTGATTATTGCCGGTGCGGGCGGCGCAGCACATCTGCCGGGCATGATTGCCGCGAAAACCCTGGTGCCGGTGCTCGGCGTGCCGGTCCAAAGCGCCGCGCTGAGCGGCGTCGATAGCCTTTACTCCATCGTGCAGATGCCGCGCGGTATTCCGGTCGGCACGCTTGCGATCGGCAAAGCGGGCGCGGCCAACGCCGCCCTTCTGGCCGCGCAGATTTTGGCAACCCACGACAAAGATCTGCGCCAGCGCCTGGCGGACTGGCGTCAAGCCCAGACCGATGAGGTGCTGGACAATCCGGACCCGCGGGGTGCGGCATGAGGCAGGTCTGCGTACTGGGTAACGGCCAGCTGGGCCGCATGCTGCGCCAGGCCGGCGAGCCGCTGGGCATCGCCGTCTGGCCCGTCGGGCTGGACGCCGAACCGGAAGCCGTTCCCTTTCACCAGAGCGTGATCACCGCCGAGATTGAGCGCTGGCCGGAGACCGCCCTGACCCGCGAGCTGGCGCGCCATAACGCCTTCGTGAACCGCGACGTCTTCCCTATCATTGCCGACCGCCTGACGCAAAAGCAGCTGTTCGACAGGCTCGGGCTTGCCACCGCGCCGTGGCAATTGCTTTCGGATAAAAGCGAGTGGAACGACGTCTTCGCCATGCTCGGCGATCTGGCGATCGTTAAGCGCCGCGTAGGCGGCTACGACGGCCGCGGCCAGTGGCGGCTGCGCGCCGATGAAACCGCCGAGCTGCCGGAAGAGTGCTACGGCGAGTGCATCGTTGAGCAGGGCATCAACTTTAGCGGCGAAGTGTCGCTGGTGGGCGCGCGCGCAAACGACGGCAGCACCGTATTCTACCCGCTGACCCACAACCTGCATCAGGACGGCATTCTGCGCACCAGCGTGGCCTTCCCGCAGGCCAATGCCGCCCAGCAGGCGCAGGCGGAAGAGATGCTCTCGGCCATCATGCACGAGCTGGGCTACGTGGGCGTGATGGCGATGGAGTGCTTCGTCACCCCGTCCGGGCTGCTGATCAACGAGCTGGCGCCGCGCGTGCACAACAGCGGGCACTGGACGCAAAACGGCGCGTCTATCAGCCAGTTTGAGCTGCACCTGCGCGCCATTACCGGCCTGCCGATGCCGCAGCCGGTGATGAACAGCCCGTCGGTGATGATCAACCTGATCGGCACCGATCTGAACGACGACTGGCTGAAGCTGCCGCTGGTGCATCTGCACTGGTACGATAAAGAGGTGCGCCCGGGCCGCAAGGTCGGCCACCTGAACCTGAACGACGCCGATACCGAGCGCCTCAGCGCCACGCTGGAAGCGATAGTTCCTCTGCTGCCACCTGAATATGCCAGCGGCATTGTCTGGGCGCAGTCAAAACTGAAGTAAGTATCCCCCGCCGGGGAGTTGACCTTCCCCTTCCCCGGCGTACAATCCCGCCCATTGCTGCTCAGTTTTCTTCTGGAATAACCATGAACGATGGAACGGACTATCGCGCGATCCTCGCGTCCGATGCCCCTTTAATCGACGTTCGCGCGCCGATCGAATTTGCCCAGGGCGCGATGCCCGCCGCGGTCAACCTGCCCTTAATGAACGACGACGAACGCGCCGCCGTGGGGACCTGCTACAAGCGTCAGGGGCCCGAGGCGGCGCTCGCGCTCGGCCATAGTCTGGTAAAGGGAGACGTCCGCGAGGCAAGAATCAACGCCTGGCGCGAGGCCTGCCTTGCCAACCCCGGCGGCTACCTCTGCTGCGCGCGCGGCGGGCAACGCTCGCACATTACGCAGGCCTGGCTTCAGGAGGCTGGCGTGGATTATCCGCTGGTCACAGGCGGGTACAAAGCCCTGCGCCAGACGGCGATTCAGGCCACCGCCGAGCAGGTGCAAAAGCCGATGGTGCTGATCGGCGGCTGTACCGGCAGCGGCAAAACGCTGCTGGTGAAGCAGCACGCGCAGGGCGTGGATCTCGAGGGGCTGGCGCACCACCGCGGCTCGTCGTTTGGCCGCACGCTGACGCCGCAGCTCTCTCAGGCGAGCTTCGAGAACCATCTTGCGGTTGAGCTGCTGAAAAAAGACGCGGCGCGCTGGGTGCTGGAGGACGAAGGCCGGATGATTGGCTCTAACCACCTGCCGGAGTGCCTGCGGGATCGCATGGTTGAAGCCCCTATCGCCGTCGTCGAAGATCCGTTTGATATTCGTCTTGAGCGCCTGCGCGAAGAGTATTTCGACCACATGTGGGCCGATTTTGCCGCCGCATACGGTGAAGAAGCGGGCTGGAAAGAGTACAGAGAATACCTGCACCACGGCCTGTTCGCCATTCGCCGCCGCCTGGGGCTGCAGCGCTTTGCGGAGTTTACGTCGCTGCTCGATGCCGCGCTGGCGGAACAGCAGCGTTCAGGCAGCACCGAGGCGCACTTCAGCTGGCTCGCGCCGCTGCTTAACGACTATTACGATCCGATGTATCGCTATCAGCTGGAAAAGAAAGCGGAGAAGATTGTGTATCGCGGCACGTTTGACGAGGTCGCTGACTGGCTTAAGAGCTAAAAAAAGCCGGGTGGCGGCTGCGCCTTACCCGGCCTACGATTGCTTTTGTAGCCCCGGTAAGCGCAGCGCCACCGGGGACTGACGACCTTAGAAGTCGTAGCGCAGACGCACCAGGTTCATATCGCCCAAGTTGTCGGTGCTTGAGGTGAACACGTGCTCGTAATCCACGCGGAAGCCGTAGTCCAGCTGGAAGCTGATACCCACGCCGTTATCGATGCGCTGGTAGTTACGACCGTTCACGTACTCGATGCGATCGCCCATGAAGTAAGGCTGGATAGATTTCACCGCGTACTGGCCGATTGGGAATTTGTACCCTGCGAAGTATTCAATACCCCACGCGTCGCCCGCGAAGTAGTTATCGGTAGACACTTTTTTGGTGGTCAGGAAGTTCTGGTACCAGCCGCCGCCTGCGGAGAAGGTCCAGTTATCCGGCGTCCAGCTCAGGGCCGTACCCAGGATGTTCTGATCGTAGGATTTGCTGTCGCCGTTTTGCGGGTTACGCATATCCGCGCGGGTGTAGTTCCACGCCGCGCCCCAGGTCAGGTCCGTGGTCAGGTGGTAATCCAGACCCAGCGAGCCGCCGCCTTTACGCTTGTAGCGCAGGCCGTTGCCCGGCAGGTATTCGCTGTCTTCAAACAGGTAGGATGCATAGATGTCCGCATCGCCTACGGTTTTCTTGTATTTCAGCATCTGGCGTGAACGGTAGGAACCGTCGTAGTCGCCGTTGATCCCGTTACCCGGTGCCTGACCGATCATGTCGTAGTCCCAGATATCGGTTTTTGCGCCCACCACGTCGTAGTAAACGCTGTTTTGCTGGCCGAAGGTCAGCGTACCCCAGGTATCGCTCTTCAGGCCGGTGTAAAGCATGCGGCGGCTGGTGTCGTGCGCGCCGTCGGCGTAGTGGTTATCCCAGTTGAACTGAGCAGGAATGTTCACGCCCAGCTCGTAGTAGCTGATCCAGCTAATGTCATCAAACAGGTAGTAATCTGCCGCGAAGCGGAAACGGGTGCCGCCGTCGAAGCCGTTACGCTTGTAGCTGTTTTTACCGTCGTTGCCGGTCATGTTCTGGAACTGTGGACGGATGCTGCCGCCAACGGTGAAGTTCAGACGGCTCAGCGGGTTACCCGCCTGCGGATCTTGTTTCAGAACAGTGATTTCCGCCTGAGAAGCGAAAGATGTTAATGCCACCGCTGCGCCAATAGCTGCTGCCAGCGCTGTTGTTTTTATAGTCATTATTTTTCCTTGATAGACACGCTGCTAAATATTTAGCGGATGAATATTAACTGGAAATAAAGGGGCTGTGTCGGCAGGTTTTTAATGATTTGTGCTACTAAACGTCCGGGTATTATCTTTTTGTGCTACCAAGGGATTACGCACCGGCATACAAACCGGTGCGTAATCATCACGACCGTAAACTAACTCACGAACTGGCGGAACAGCGCCTTGCCCTTAAGCAGCCGACTTCCCAGCCAGCCGCCGCACAGCGACAGCAGCACCGCGCCGCAGACGGGCAGCGCCAGCCACAGCCGCAGATCCGGCTGCCACGGGAAGTCGAAGACCCGGGTTTGCAGCAGCGCCAGCGCGGTTTCCGCGCCGACGGCGGCAACCAGACCGGCCACCAGCCCCAGCAGGGCAAACTCGCTCCACAGCGTGGTGCGCAGCAGGCGCCTGCTGGCCCCCAGCGTGCGGTAGACCACCAGCTCCTGGTGGCGCTGACGCATCCCGACCTGCACCTGCGCCAGCAGCAGCAGCAGGCCGCAGATCGTCACCAGCACCACCATCACCTCCAGCGCGCGACTCACCTGCTCCAGCACCTGCCCTACCTGCCTGAGGATCGCGCCAATGTCCAGCAGGCTGACCGTCGGAAACTCGCGGTTAAGCTGCGTCAGCATGCCGTTGCCGTTCTCCCAGCGGAAGCTGGTCAGCCAGCTCTGCGGCTGTCCGTCCAGCGCGCCGGAAGGGAAGATAAAGAAGAAGTTCGGCCGCAGGCTTTCCCAGTCGACCTTGCGCAGGCTGGTGACCTTGGCGCTGAAGTCCTGGGTGTCGCCGGTGAAGGTCACGCTGTCGCCCAGCCCCACGTTCAGGCGTTTCGCCAGCCCCTCCTCCATCGAGACCTCGCCCGCCTTCGGCGGCCAACTCCCGGCGGTAATCGGGTTATGGTCCGGGCGCGCGTCCTGCCACGTCAGGTTTAGCTCCCGGTTAAGCGCTTCGTCCTTATTCCCCTCCGTCGGCTGACCGTTAATTTGCGTCAGCCGCGCGCGAACGATCGGGTAGAACGATTCCGGGGCAACCATATGCTCGGAAAGGAACGCCTTCAGCGGCGTCACCTGCTCCGGGGCGATGTTGATCAGAAAATAGTTCGGGCTTTCCGGCGGAAGCTGCTGCTGCCAGCGGTCGAGCAGATCGCCGCGCAACACCAGCAGCAGCGCCAGCAGCATAAACGACAGCGAAAACGCCGAAAGCTGGCTCAGGGTTGACCACGGCTGGTGCAGCAGGCGGTTCACCGCCAGCCGGATCGGCAGGGATTTCACGGTCAGTTTTTTCAGAAGATTAAGCAGCAGCCAGCCCACCGCGCCGCACAGCAGGGCCAGCACAACGGCCCCCGCCAGCACCGCCCACAGCAGCGTGCTGCCGCCCATCAGCCAGGCCAGCAGGCCCACCGCCACGGCGATGATGACCGGAAGATAGAACTTCAGCGGCCAGACGTTAGCCACCGCGTCGCGGCGCAGCACGCGCAGCGGCTGGGTCGCCAGCAGCAGCCGGTACGGACGCAGCCCCACCAGCAGCGATATCACGGTCATCGCCCCGATAGCCCACAGCCACGGCCAGAGGCTTGCCGGCGGTAACGCGGCGGGCAGCACGGGCTTCAGCAGCACCATCAGCAGCTTTTCAAACAGCAGGCCAATCGCGCCGCCGGTCACGGCAGATAGGGCCAGCACCATCAGCCACTGGCCGACGATCAGCCTGCGCAGCTGCGCCCTGCCCGCGCCGAGGGTTTTGAGGATCGCCACCAGATCGTAGCGGCTGCGGCAGTAGTGCCCCATCGCCACGGCGACGGCCGCCACGGCCAGCAGCAGGGTTAACAGCGCCGAAAGCAGCAGGAACTGCTGGGAGCGCTCAAGGGATTTGCCCAGCGCGCCTTCGTCCTGCTCCAGCCCAAACCAGCGGTGTTCCGGCTTAAGCTGCGGCAGCAGCCACTTTTCATACGCCGCCAGCTGCCTGGGCGTGCCGCCAAACTTGTAGCGCCAGGTGACGCGGCTTCCCGGCTGAACGGCGCTGGTTTTCGCCACGTCCGCGGTGTTCATCAGCAGGCGCGGGGCAAGCTGGAACGGGTTGAAGCCGGAATCAGGCTCCTGCACCACCTCCCCGGCAATTTCCAGCGTGGCGTCGCCGACGTCGATGCTGTCGCCCGGTTTTAAGTTAAGCAGCGCCATCAGGCGCGGGGCCAGCAGCACCGTGCCGGGCTGCGGCTTCAGGTCCGGCGGGCTGGTCTGCAGCTCGCCGTACATCGGGTAAATGCCATCGACGGCCTTAACGCTGGCAAGCTGCGGCGTATCCCCCGCGAAGGTCATGGTCTGGAAGGTGATTTGCTCCCCCACCTTCAGCCCCAGCCTGCGGGCTTCTTCCGTCCAGTCCGGAGGGATTGCGCGGGAGCTTTGCAGCGTGCGGTCGCCCGCCATAAATTCGCGGCTCTGCTGGCTAAGGCCCTTTTCCATGCGGTCGCTCACGCTGCCGAGTGCCAGCACGCACGCCACCGCCAGGCTCAGCGCCAGCCAGACGATCAGCAGCGAGGGCGAGCGCCACTCGCGCCAGAACCAGCGGGCAATCATGCTTCCTCCTGAAGAACGCCGTTAAACAGCCGCAGGCGTCGGTCGCAGCGCGCCGCCAGCTGCGGATCGTGCGTCACCAGAATCAGCGTGGTGCCGTGTTCGCGGTTGAGCGAAAACAGCAGATCGGCAATTTTGTCGCCGGTCTTGCGGTCCAGATTGCCGGTCGGCTCGTCGGCAAACAGCACTTCGGGGCGGCCGTTAAACGCGCGCGCCAGCGCCACGCGCTGCTGTTCGCCGCCGGAAAGCTGCGCCGGAAGATGATCGAGACGCTTTCCCAGCCCCAGCTGTTCCAGCAGAGCTTTGGCGTGATCGCGGCTCTGGCGGGTATGTTCGCCGCGCAGCAGGCCCGGCAGCTCGACGTTTTCCAGCGCGTTGAGCGTGGGAATAAGCATGAAGGACTGAAAGACGAAACCGATATGGCGTGCCCGCAGCGCGGCGCGCGCCTCTTCGTCCAGGGCGTGCAGCGGCTGGCCCACCAGGTGCACCTCGCCGCTGCTGCCGTCGTCCAGCCCGGCTAAAATCGCCAGCAGCGTGGACTTGCCGGACCCTGACTCACCGATCAGCGCAATGGTTTCGGCGCGTTTGACAACGAGTTCAACTCCGGTAAGGATGGAAAGCTCGTGTTCCCCCTGACCGACGGACTTCTTAAGATGATGAACTTCAACACTGTTTTCCGCTGGCATTTGCCCTTCCTGTTTTTGATGCTAATGACCTTCCGCGCGGCGGCAGCGGACACGTTACTTGTTCTCGGCGATAGCCTGAGCGCAGGCTATCGCATGGCGGCGAATGCCGCCTGGCCCGCTCTGCTCAGCGATAAATGGCAGACCAAACCGGCGGTGGTAAACGGCAGCATCAGCGGCGATACGTCGCAGCAGGGGCTTTCGCGCCTGCCCGCGCTGCTCAAGCAGCACCAGCCGCGCTGGGTGCTGGTCGAACTCGGCGGCAACGACGGCCTGCGCGGCTTTCAGCCTCAGCAAACCGAACAAACCCTGCGCACCATCCTGCAGTCTATCAAAGCCGCTAACGCGGAGCCGCTGCTGATGCAAATTCGCCTGCCCGCCAACTACGGACGCCGCTATAATGAAGCCTTTAGCGCAATCTACCCTAAGCTTGCGAAGGAGTTCGATATTCCCCTGCTGCCCTTTTTCATGGAAGAGGTTTATCTGAAGCCCCAGTGGATGCAGGACGACGGGATCCACCCCAATCGCGACGCGCAGCCGTTTATTGCCGACTGGATGGCAACGCGGCTCGCCCCTTTAGTTAACCATGACTCGTCAAAAAGCTGAGTTCATGACAGGTAAAGTTATGCAAAAATCGGTCTTAATTACAGGATGTTCCAGCGGTATTGGTCTTGAAAGCGCCCTTGAGCTGAAGCGCCAGGGATTTTGGGTGCTGGCGGCCTGCCGCAAGCCCGAAGATGTCGCCCGCATGAACGGCATGGGCTTAACCGGCGTGGAGCTCGATCTGGACTCGCCGCAGAGCATCGAACGCGCCGCCGATGAGGTTATCGCCCTGACCGACAACCGTCTGTACGGGCTGTTTAATAACGCCGGTTACGGCGTGTACGGCCCGCTGCAAACGCTGTCCCGCGACCAGCTTGAGCAGCAGTTTTCCGCCAATTTCTTTGGCGTACATCAGCTCACCATGCGCCTGCTGCCCGCCATGCTGCCCCACGGCGAGGGGCGCATCGTGATGACCTCCTCGGTCATGGGCCTGATCTCCACACCGGGGCGCGGCGCCTACGCGGCGAGCAAATATGCGCTGGAGGCCTGGTCCGACGCCCTGCGCATGGAGCTGCGCCACAGCGGGATTAAGGTCAGCCTGATTGAGCCCGGCCCCATCCGCACCCGCTTTACCGAAAACGTTAACCAGACGCAGGCGGATAAACCGGTCGAAAACCCGGGCATTGCCGCCCGATTTACCCTCGGGCCCGACGCCGTTGTCGCCAAAGTGCGCCACGCTTTTGAGAGCGAGCGTCCAAAACTTCGCTATCCGGTGACGCTGGTCACCCACGCGGTGGGCCTGCTCAAGCGCCTGCTGCCGGGCCGCCTGATGGACAAAATTTTACAGGGGTGAGTTGAAGCCTCGTCGCGCATCCCCATGTATAGAACAAACCGATAAACAGAGAAGGCCGCATGTCCGCACAGAATATCGTAAACATTAACGAAGCAAACCTGCACCAGACGCTCGAACAGTCGGTGACGAAACCGGTGCTGTTCTACTTCTGGTCTGAACGCAGCCAGCACTGCCTTGAGCTGACGCCGGTGCTTGAACGCCTTGCCGCGCAGTACAACGGCCAGTTCCTTCTGGCAAAGCTCGACTGCGACGCCGAGCAGATAGTGGCCTCGCAGTTCGGCCTGCGCGCCATTCCAACCGTCTACCTGTTCCAGAACGGCCAGCCGGTGGACGGCTTCCAGGGGCCGCAGCCTGAAGAGGCGATCCGCGCCCTGCTGGATAAAGTGCTGCCGCGCGAAGAAGAGCTGAAGGCGCAGCAAGCCATGGCGCTGATGCAGGAAGGCAAGTACGACGAGGCGCTGCCGCTGCTGAAAGAGGCGTGGCAGCTGTCGAATCAGGAGAGCCAGATTGGCCTGCTGCTGGCGGAAACGCAGATTGCCCTGCACCGCTCGGAGGATGCAGAAGCGGTGCTGAAAACTATCCCAATGCAGGATCAGGATACCCGCTATCAGGGCCTGGTGGCGCAGATTGACCTGCTCAAGCAGGCGGCGGATACGCCGGAGATCCAGCAGCTTTCGCAGCAGGTTGCCGACAACCCGGCCGACGCCGCGCTGGCCAGCCAGCTGGCGCTGCAGCTGCATCAGGTAGGGCGCAACGAAGAGGCGCTTGAGCTGCTGTTTAGCCATCTGAAAACGGATCTGGCGGCCGCGGACGGCCAGGCGCGCAAGATGTTCCAGGAAATTCTCGCCGCGCTGGGAACGGGTGACGCGCTGGCGTCGAAGTATCGTCGTCAGCTTTACGCTCTGCTGTACTAACGAAATTGCCCGGTGGCGCTGACGCTTACCGGGCCTACAAAAGCTGATGAACTTGACGGTGGCGCGCTTAGCGCACGTTCTTCAACTGCGTGACCACCAGCTGATGGCGCGCGTTGTAAAATTTCCGATAGGTTAAGTAGCAGGCAATAATGGTCGACAGGCTCGCCGTCGACAGCAGCATAAACGTCACCATAATCTGATACTTAATCGCCTTCACCGGGTCGATCCCGGCAAAAATCAGCCCGGACATCATCCCCGGCAGGCTTACCAGCCCCACCGTTTTTGCAGAATCCACCGTCGGGATCAGCGACGAGCGAATGCTGTCGCGTATCAGCCGCGCGGAAGCCATCTTCGGCGTGGCGCCCAGGCTGAGCTTCTCCTGAATCTGCTGCTGTTCGCTGCTAAAGCGCTGTCCAAGGTTGTTGTAGCACAGCCCGACCGCCACCATCGCATTGCCCGCAATCATCCCGGAAATGGGGATCACCTGCATCGGCGTGAAGGCAATTGAGCCGGAGAAAACCAGCACCGCCAGCGTCAGCGCCGTACCGGCAGTAATCGCGATAAACGAGGAGGTAAAGGCCCTGTCAATGTACTTGCTCCGCTTTTTCGCATTCCACGCCGCGTTGAAGCAGATGAACAGCACCATCAGCAGCGTGAGCACCGCGTGGTCGACGTTGAAGATGTATTTAAGGACGTAGCCTACGATCACCAGCTGGATCACCGCGCGGCAAATGCTCCAGATGATGTCCTTCTCCAGCCCCAGCTTTTCCCGGTTGCTGACGATAATCGCAACCAGTACCAGCACCATCGAAAATGCCAGCGATTCGTTGGTAATGTTGTGTTCACCCACGGTGTGCCTCCTGCGTGCTGCGGTGTGGACGCAGCGTTATGACGTCGTCCGCGTGCTCTATTTCGCTTGCGTCGTGTGTGACCCACAGCACGGCAATATTCTGCTCTTTTGCGTAGCGATGAATAATATCATTCACGTTGCGCTTGTTTACCTCGTCCAGCGCGCTGGTAATTTCATCCAGCAGCAGGACGCGGGGCAAAAACTGCAGGTTGCGGATCAGCGAGACGCGCTGCTTTTCGCCGCCCGAAAGTTCGGAAACGGACTTAGTGAGCGTGTCACCCGACAGGCCAAAGCGCTCCAGATCGGCGGAAAGGCGCTCGGGATCGGGCGTTTTGCTGCGGATTTGCCAGGGAAATATCAGGTTGTCATACACCGTATCGCCAAAAAGCGTCGGCGTTTGCACCGAATACGAGACCTGCTGGCGGTACGCTTCAGGGGAGATCGTCGCGATATCCTTTCCCTCGAAAAAAAGCGTGCCCGACGTTGGACTTAGCAGCGAGGCAATGATTTTCAGCAGCGTGCTTTTACCGCAGCCGGACGGCCCGGTAATCAGCCGGAACTCGCCCGGCGAGAGGGTGAAACTGACGCTCTCCAGAATCGTGGTTTCACCCACGCGGTAGCCCACATCCGCGACGTTTAGCATCGCGTCGTTATCTTTCATGCTATTCCCTGTCTTTATCCTAATAATTAGGAGTAGTCTAACGGCATTAGTGATTGTAATGCGACTTTCCTCGTATACTGGGGGTCAACAAACACGCACGTTTTTCCACAGCAGCATGCAAAACAGGAGGTTTTTATGCTCATCGTTGTTCCGGTCCTTATCCTCGTTGTGTTGGTTGTCGTCGGTGCCGGGGTCAAAACCGTGCCGCAGGGTTACCAGTGGACCGTCGAGCGCTTCGGTCGCTACACCAATACCCTGCCGCCGGGTCTGAACCTGATTGTGCCGTTTATGGACAGAATTGGTCGCAAGATCAACATGATGGAGCAGGTTCTGGATATTCCATCTCAGGAAATCATCTCCAAAGATAACGCCAACGTCACCATTGACGCGGTCTGCTTTATTCAGGTGATCGACGCGCCGAAGGCCGCGTACGAGGTCAGCAATCTGGAACTGTCGATTGTGAACCTGACGATGACCAACATCCGCACCGTGCTCGGCTCAATGGAGCTGGACGAGATGCTCTCCCAGCGCGACAGCATCAACACCCGCCTGCTGCATATCGTCGATGAGGCAACCAATCCGTGGGGCATCAAGGTTACGCGCATTGAGATCCGCGACGTGCGTCCACCGGCAGAGCTGATCGCATCGATGAACGCCCAGATGAAGGCCGAGCGTACCAAGCGCGCCTACATTCTTGAGGCTGAAGGCATCCGCCAGGCCGAAATCCTGAAAGCTGAAGGTGAAAAGCAGTCGCAGATCCTGAAGGCCGAGGGCGATCGCCAGTCGGCGTTCCTCCAGGCAGAAGCGCGCGAGCGTTCAGCCGAAGCGGAAGCCCGCGCAACCCAGATGGTTTCCGAGGCGATTGCCGCCGGTGATATCCAGGCGGTGAACTACTTCGTGGCGCAGAAATATACCGACGCGCTGAAGGAGATTGGCTCTGCTAATAACAGCAAAGTGGTGATGATGCCGCTGGAAGCCAGCAGCCTGATGGGATCGATCGCCGGGATCGCTGAACTGATAAAAGACAGCGGCAGCGAGCGTAAAAAATGATCGAGATTATCGTCGCGCATCCTCACGCCTTCTGGCTGAGCCTTGGCGGGCTACTGCTGGCCGCCGAGATGCTCGGCGGTAACGGCTATTTGCTCTGGAGCGGCATCGCCGCGGTGATCACGGGCCTGATTATCTGGATACTGCCCTTCGGCTGGGCGTCGCAGGGCGCGTTGTTCGCCGTCCTGACGCTGGCCGCCGCCTGGCTGTGGTGGCGCTGGCTGAACCGCCAGGTGAAGGCGCAAAAGCCCGCGGACGCCAGGCTCAACCAGCGCGGTCTGCAGATCGTCGGCCAACGCTTTACGCTGGATAACGCGCTGGTGAACGGACGTGGGCACATGCGCGTGGGCGACAGCTCGTGGCCGGTGATCGCCGACGCCGACCTCAGCGCGGGAACGCAGGTTGAGGTCGTGGCTGTCGAAGGGATTACGCTGCGGGTGAAGGCGTATCAGGGATAACGTTTCTTAAGGCAGGGATATGTTTGTACGTAAATCAGGGATGATACTGACACTGTTATTGAGTACCCAAGCATTCGCATCTGTAGATGTAAGCTATTGCTCCTGGGGGACAGAAAATTGTGTCCTGACAAGTCCCCCTTTCCTCTCAATGACTAATGATACGCGCGATAATTTACTTCGCCTCACAGCAGATAGAGCGCATATAGCATTAACCACACAAACGGAACCACCCGACATTTCACGCAGCCGGGACTACTACTTCGCTTTTCATCTTGACGACTGGTATACCCGTCCTTACAAAGAGGATGCCGAACCCGTCGTAAACCCTGTACTCGATGAGCAGTTAAAAGCGCTGAATATCACGAATGACATGCTCAGCGCTGCTGAATTCAGGAATGATGACTCATCCGATCGGTTTGCATCAAATAACATCGATGCTTTTTCTCAATTTTATGCCGCCATCCTTGCTGACGACGCGCTAACGTCTGAACAACGTACCGTGCTGGCAAAAGCCAGACTGCTGACGACGGGCAATGACTATAATCAAAAGCTCATTTCCGAACTCCCGCTGCCTGAGAATTCCGTTGCCGCCCAGTATCGAGATTATTTGTTGGGTGCCAACAGTTTTTATACTGGCTCATATCTCACTGCAAAAGAGTTTTTCACAAAGCTAAAAGACGCAAAGCACCCCTGGCTGGCAGAAACCGCCACCTACATGCTGATGCGCACTGCTCTGAACCAAAGTAGCGAGCATGCCAATGGGCGTTATGGGGAGTTTACTGTGAACAACATTTCAGGGGATGCTGCACTTGAGGCGCTTAGCTGGGCTGATGTTTATCTTAAACAATGGCCTGAAGGCAAATATGCAGCCTCGACCCGCGGGCTTTTACGTCGCATAAACTGGTATCTGAAGGACTGGGATTCCCTCGCTAAACTGTATGAAACGGAAATGCAGCAGGCGAAAACGGCAGAGCAGCTTATTGCGCTTGTGGCAGAAAATGACGCCAAACTGCAAAGTAAAGATCTCACCCAGCAGCAGACGTTATTTATTAGCGCCCCGGAAGCGCCTTTGATTACCTTTACCCAGATTTTACGCCTGTTGCGCGAGCAAGCTCGTGGTAGTGATGCGATACTTGTAGATGATGCACTGCTTGAGAAGATCAAGCCAGGCTTCGAGGCCAGTCATAACTTGCCGCTTTGGAATTATCTCGTTCTCAGTCGGCACTATTTTCAACAAAATTATCAGTCCATTGTTGATGCAATCGTACCGGCGACGGCACCGTCCGAAACGTTATTAAGCTTTAGCGAACAAGTGTTGTATGGCAAAGCGTTGATGATGCTCAATCAATGGCCAACGGCACGCAAGCACTGGCTGAAATTAATGACTTTGAACCGGAGCTTTGAACAGCAGCAATATCTGCAGGCTCATCTGGCGGCAACAGAAATCTATGATAATCATATAGATCGCATCTTTATGCCGGACAGCCAGGTGACGAACCTCCGCTATCGCTCCCTGGTGCTCAAAACCGTCGCTTCACCACAACTTTTGCGTCAGCAGGCCAAACAAGGTCCCAATAAGGAAGAGCAGACCATTGCGTTACACACTCTGCTGTTAAAAGATTTAATCTACGGCAATTATAAAGAATGGCTGGATGACATCGCATTACAAAGCCATATTCTCCAGCCGGTTATCACGAAGAACTTTTCTGATGTGAATCTCGCGGTATTTGACTGGGATGGAACGGATGCGGAAGAAAATTATTTCTGTCCGGCACTGAAAGAGACGGTAGTTACGTTAAGTAAAAAGCCTCAGGATGCGCATGCGCTTAATTGTCTGGGAGAATTTTTCCGCACAACGAACGTAAAAATAGATATAGAGTCAGAATTCTACGGCAACGATATTCTTGATGACGCAATTTCTGATGCCAATTCCCCCGCGACAGATGGGCGCCAGGGCTATTACCAACAGATTATCACTGACTCAAAAGCTGAACATGAAGACAAAAGCTTCGCGCTTTATCGCGCAATCATGTGCTATAGCCCCTCCGGCTATAACGATTGCGGCGGGGAGGACGTAGATCTGCTCCAGCGTAAAGGGTGGTTTAACCAGCTCAAAACCCAGTATCCCGGAAGCCCATGGGCGCAAAAGCTCAAATACTACTGGTAATCGGCGCTCTGCTATTAACATCCGGCGCTAGCGCCGGAGTTAATGCCGCTCACTATCAGGAGTTTTGGCTCTGGTCAGGTGTCACGCCTACGTCTGAAATGAAAAATGCCCATACGGTTTATCTTCACCAGGGAGAAATCAATGCAGGTGGAAAAAGGGTGACCTTTCAAAAGTTGGGTCTACCGGTAAGTAAGCTTCATTTCCCTGCACTTTGGTTAACCGTTCGCTTTACCACGCTTGATGTGCCAACACCTGTTCTGCAGCGGCTGACGAGGCTGCTGGAAAACTGGCGTAATGCCGGAAATCATGTGATAGGGTTGCAGGTTGATTTTGATGCGGCAACCCCACGATTAGACCTTTATGCTACATTCCTGCACCGCCTGAGGGCGGAAATACCGCGGAAATATGCGTTAGGCGTGACGGGCTTACTGGACTGGGCTAAAACGGGCGAGGTGGATGTGCTTAATGCGCTGCCTGTCGATGAGATCGTAGTGCAAACCTATCAGGGTCGTAAAACCGTTACGCATTATGCCGACTACCTCCCCGCGCTGAATAAGATACGCATCCCGTTCAAAATTGGCGTGGTCCAGCATGGCGAGTGGGATGAGCAACGTACCCCGCTTCACTCCAGGTGGTATCGCGGCACGGTGGTATTCATGTTAACGCCCCGTCAGCCCGGAATTTTGCGGTGACAGCAGCCGGAAAGGTTGTCGATAATCGGGCATTCGGCGCTGTCATCACCCGGACAGGAATCCGCCAGCTGTAACAGCTGTTCGCGCATTGCCTGCAGCTCGATAATATGGCGCTCGATTTCGGCTACCTTTTCCAGCGTACGCTTTTTCACGTCGGCGCTGTGGCGCTTCGGATCGTTAAACAGGTTCACCAGCTCGCCGCACTCTTCAAGATTAAACCCCACCTGCCGCGCCTGGCGCAGCAGCGTCAGCTCGTCGAGGTGCCGCTGCGTATAGCTGCGGTAGCCGTTTTCGCTGCGCAGCGGCGGCGTCACCAGCCCCTTCTCTTCATAAAAGCGGATCGCTTTGCTGGTTAACCCGGTTTTTTTGGCAACATCGCTGATATTCACATTTCCCCCTTGACCTTCCCCTTGATGGAAGGTTTAACCTTTATAGCAGTTAGCGAAAAGCATGCTACAGGTCAATAAGTGACCACATCATTATACGGGAGTTTTGCTATGTCTCACACTATCAACCTGACGCTGGACGGCCTCTCCTGCGGCCACTGCGTCAAACGCGTAAAAGAAAGCCTGGAGCAGCGCCCAGACGTGGAAAGCGCTGATGTGACCGTCGATAGCGCCGTCGTTATCGGCAGCGCCAGCGCGGATGCGCTGATCGACACCGTTAAGCAGGCGGGTTACGGAGCGGAGCTGAGCCACCCAAAGGCTAAACCGCTGGCAGAGTCATCACTCCCGTCGGAAGCACTGACAGCGGCCACTCCTGAGCTTCCGGCAGCGGATGATATTGATGACAGCCAACAGCTGCTGATCAACGGCATGAGCTGCGCCAGCTGCGTCTCCCGGGTACAAAACGCCTTGCAGGCCGTACCGGGCGTCGCGCAGGCACGGGTGAATCTTGCGGAGCGCACTGCGCTGGTGATGGGCAGCGCCTCCGCCGCAGATTTGGTACAGGCGGTAGAAAAAGCCGGCTACGGCGCAGAGGCGATTGAGGATGACATCAAGCGTCGCGAGCGCCAGCAGGAAACCGCCATCGCCACCATGAAGCGCTTCCGCTGGCAGGCGATTGTTGCCCTGCTGGTCGGTATTCCGGTGATGGTGTGGGGCATGATCGGTGACAACATGATGGTCACCGACGACAACCGCACGCTGTGGCTGGTGATTGGCCTGATTACGCTCGGCGTGATGGTCTTTGCGGGCGGGCATTTTTACACCAGCGCCTGGAAAAGCCTGAAAAACCGCACCGCGACGATGGACACGCTGGTCGCGCTCGGCACGGGCGCGGCGTGGCTCTATTCGATGAGCGTTAACGTCTGGCCGCAGTGGTTCCCGATGGAGGCGCGCCATCTCTACTATGAAGCGAGCGCGATGATTATCGGCCTGATTAACCTGGGCCATATGCTGGAAGCGCGCGCGCGCCAGCGCTCCTCGAAAGCGCTGGAACGACTGCTCGACTTAACCCCGCCAACCGCGCGCGTCGTGACCGACGACGGCGAAAAAAGCGTTCCGCTGTCTGACGTTCAACCCGGCATGACGCTGCGCCTGACCACCGGCGACCGCGTCCCGGTTGACGGTGAAATTACCCAGGGCGAAGCCTGGCTTGACGAAGCGATGCTGACCGGGGAGCCGATTCCGCAGCAAAAATCGCAGGGCGATGCGGTTCATGCCGGGACGGTCGTCCAGGACGGCAGCGTGCTGTTCCGCGCCAGCGCGGTCGGCAGCCACACTACGCTGTCGCGCATTATCCGCATGGTGCGCCAGGCGCAGAGCAGCAAGCCTGAAATTGGCCAGCTGGCCGATAAAATCTCCGCCATTTTTGTGCCCGTGGTCGTGGGTATCGCCCTGCTGAGCGCCGCGATTTGGTACGTCTTCGGCCCGGCGCCGCAGATTGTCTATACGCTGGTGATTGCCACCACGGTGCTGATCATCGCCTGCCCGTGCGCGCTCGGCCTGGCGACGCCGATGTCGATTATCTCCGGGGTGGGTCGCGCCGCCGAGTTCGGCGTGCTGGTACGCGACGCCGACGCCCTGCAGCGCGCCAGCACGCTCGATACGCTGGTGTTCGATAAGACCGGAACGCTGACGGAAGGTAAGCCGCAGGTCGTGGCCGTGACCGCCGTTGGCTTATCAGACGCCGACGCGCTGCGCCTTGCCGCCGCGCTGGAGCAGGGCTCCAGCCATCCGCTGGCGCGCGCGATACTCGACAAAGCGGGCAATGCGGCCCTGCCGGAGGTGACTAACTTCCGCACCCTGCGCGGGCTTGGCGTTAGCGGTGACGCCGAAGGCCATACGCTGCTGCTGGGTAACCAGGCGCTGCTGAATGAAAACGGCATTGATACCTCCGCGCTCGACGGCGAACTGACGGCCCAGGCGTCCCGGGGCGCGACGCCGGTTCTGCTCGCGATAGACGGCAAAACCGCCGCGCTGTTGGCCGTTCGCGACCCGCTGCGCCAGGACAGCGTCGACGCGCTTGCTCGCCTGCACCGCGCGGGCTATCGCCTGGTGATGCTGACCGGGGATAACCCGACTACCGCCAACGCTATCGCCAAAGAGGCGGGCATTGACGAGGTGATCGCGGGCGTGCTGCCGGACGGCAAGGCGGAGGCGATTAAACGGCTGCAGGCCCAGGGGCGTCAGGTCGCTATGGTCGGCGACGGCATCAACGACGCTCCTGCGCTGGCGCAGGCGGACGTGGGGATCGCGATGGGCGGCGGCAGCGACGTTGCCATCGAAACCGCGGCCATTACGCTGATGCGCCACAGCCTGATGGGCGTGGCGGACGCGCTGGCGATTTCAAAAGCCACGCTGCGCAACATGAAGCAGAACCTGCTCGGGGCGTTTATCTACAACTCGCTCGGCATCCCGATTGCCGCCGGGATTTTGTGGCCCCTCACCGGCACCCTGCTGAATCCGGTCGTGGCGGGCGCGGCGATGGCGCTCTCCTCCATCACCGTGGTGAGCAACGCCAACCGGCTGCTGCGGTTTAAACCGAAGGATTGAACCTTGTACCCGTACGCGCTAGCATGAACCTTTCCGTTCATGGAGCGCGTATGGGCCTGTTTAATCGTATAAAATCATCCTTTCGCGCCCTGTTCCCCCGCCGCTATGCATGGCCCGGTATGGACATCTCGCTGCCCGGCGGCCAGCATCTGCACCTGGTGGGCAGCATCCATATGGGCACGCAGGATATGTCTCCGCTGCCTCCCGGCCTGTTAACGCTGATGAAGCAGGCCGACGCGCTGGTGGTTGAGGCCGATATCTCCGGCCATGAATCGCCGTTTGCCGGGCTGGAAAGCGACGTTCCGCTGGCGGAACGCCTGAATGAAGCCCAGCTTGCGGAACTGACGCGCGTCGCGGATGAGACTGGCGTCTCGCTCTCCATGATTGATACCCTGCCGCTGTGGCAAATCGCGATGGTATTACAAGCCACGCAGGCGCAGCGTCTGGGCCTGCGCGGTGATTACGGCATTGATTACCAGCTTCTGAACGTTGCGCGCGCGCGTAGCCTGCCGGTGATTGAGCTGGAGGGCGCAGACAGCCAGATAGCGCTCCTGCGCCAGCTGCCGGACGATGGCAAATTGCTGCTGGATGATACCCTCACCCACTGGCACACCAACGCCCGACTGCTGCAAACGATGATCGGCTGGTGGCTGGACGCGCCGCCGACGGACGGAAAGTTCTCCCTGCCGTCAACGTTCAGCGCGTCGCTGTATGATGTGCTGATGAACGCGCGTAACCAGGCATGGCGAGAAACGCTGCACGATCTTCCGGCCGGACGATACGTGGTGGCGGTTGGGGCGCTGCATTTGTACGGGGAAGGAAATTTGCCGTCGCTGCTGAAATAAAAAAATGGCCAATATTTCTATTGGCCCGTCAAAGAGGAATTTCATCGTTTTTATTATGCCGAAGGAGACCTTCGGTTGAGCCGATTGTCGCTCAAAGTGACCATCACTGCCAACACTATATGCGCAAGATGGTGCTATTTTTTAGACAAACGTCAGGCGTATGCTGTCAGCATGAATTGTCTGTCGTAAGAAGGATAGCTATGACTCCCGCCGTTAAATTACTCGAAAAAAACAAGATTCCCTTCACGATCCACACCTACGATCACGATCCGCACGAGACCAACTTTGGTGATGAAGTGGTGCGTAAGCTGGGTTTGAATGCGGACCAGGTTTACAAAACGCTGCTGGTCGCGGTAAACGGCGACATGAAGCACCTCGCCGTTGCGGTGACGCCCGTCGCCGGGCAGCTGGATCTGAAAAAGGTGGCCAAAGCGCTGGGCGCGAAAAAGGTCGATATGGCAGATCCTATGGTGGCGCAGCGCACGACCGGCTATCTGGTCGGTGGGATCAGCCCGCTCGGGCAGAAAAAGCGGCTGCCGACGCTGATTGATGCGCCGTCCCAGGCGTTTGACACCATCTACATTTCAGGCGGCAAGCGCGGGCTGGATATTGAGCTGGCGGCGAGCGATCTGGCGAAAATGCTGGACGCGAAATTTGCGGATATTGCGCGCCGGGAGTGAGAAAATTGCCCGGTGGCGCTGCGCTTACCGGGCCTACGATTCGAATGTAGGCCGGGTAAGGCATAGCCGCCACCCGGCAACACAACCGCGCTACTGCCAACTCACCTCGCCTTTCGGCTCATAGGCATTCACGTCAATCGGCGAGTTCTCCTGAATATACTGCTTCAGCACTTCCGCATCGATAAAGCCGGTATTCACATAGCCCGGTTTGTTATCGATGTGCGGATAGCCGTCGCCGCCGGTGGCGTTAAAGCTTAAGGTCGCCATGCGGTAGGTTTTGCCAGGATCGACCGGCTCGCCCTTAATTTTAAGATCGTTAAGCTTGCCGTCTTTTGCCACGAAGCTGACGTTAGCAAACTGCGGATAGGCCCCGGAGTCCGGCTTCATCTGCGCAACGGCGGTCAGATACTCAATCACCTCTTTTCCGCTCATGTCGGCATACACCACGATGTTGCCAAACGGCTGCACCTTCAGCACGTCTTTATAGGTGATGTTTCCGCCTTCGATGGAGTCGCGAATGCCGCCGCCGCTCATCACGCCAAAGTCGGCGCCGGTGCGAGCGATTTGCGCGGCCAGCACCAGGCGGCCCATGTTGGTCTGAACGAACCGCACCTTGCTGCGGTCCCCTTCAAGGCGGCCGTTGAGCGTGCCGATCTTCACGTCCAGCTGCGCTTTGCCCTTGTTCTGGAACGGCGTCAGCAGGGAGAGCATCTGCGGGTTCTCGGCAATTTCCGGGGTGTACAGCACGCGCTCGCTTTTCCCGTCCGGGTAGGTGACTTTTTTCTTCAGGTTGACCGGAATCAGCTGATAGTGCACCAGCTTCATCTCGCCGTTGCGGAACTCAAAGTCCGCGCGGCCCACGTATTTGCCCCACTCGTGCGCCTGCACGATCCAGATGCCGTTCTGGCGATCCGGCGCGCACGGCGTGCCCGGCACGTAGTCCACCTGCTTTTTATTCTCAGAGGCCATGCAGACCGGATCCTGCGAGTGACCGCCCACAATCATTGCCAGCGACCCCGCAGGCAGGCTGCGCGCCATCTCCACGTCGCCCGGCGCGTTGGAGCCATGCTCGCCGTTGTCGTAATGCCCCATGTGCGTGGTGGCGATGATCACGTCCGGCTTCTCGTTCTGCTGAAGTTCCTGAATCACCAGCTTCGCTTCATCCGCGGGCTTGCGGAACTCGATATCGGTGAAAAACTCCGGGTTACCGATTTTCGCCGTATCGTCGGTGGTTAAGCCGATCACGGCAATTTTCAGATCCTGGCGCTTAAACAGCGCCCACGGCTTAAACAGGCGCTCGCCGGTGCTTTTCTGATAGATATTGGCCGAGAGGAACGGGAATTTGGACCACTTTTCCTGCTGGCGCAAAACCGAGAGCGGATTATCAAACTCGTGGTTGCCGACGGCCATCGCGTCGTAGCCGATTAAATTCATGCCGCGGAAGTCCGGCTCCGCGTCCTGTAAATCCGATTCCGGCACGCCGGTATTAATATCGCCGCCTGAAAGCAGCAGCACGCTGCCGCCCTGCGCCGCAACCTCTTTGCGAATGCCGTCCACCAGCGTTTTTTGCGCCGCCAAACCGTATTCGCCATATTCGCTGCGCCAGAAATGGCCGTGGTGATCGTTGGTATGCAATATTGTGATTTTGTAGGTTTTATCTTGCTCGTAGGCCTGCGCCGGCAGGCTTGCCATGCCCCATGCGGCGAACAGCGCCAGCGCAACGCCACGCTTCATTAATTTCATTTCTCTCTCCCTGACCCGTAAACAAACGCAAAAATTACAATGAGTAATAAGAATAGACAAATATGTTTTCAGAATTGCGACTTTCATCAAAAGTCACGGACGGGTATGTTAGTCGGATAATAATGACTCCCTGCACTTCTAATAACAAAACAACGTGGTATTTATGGCAATCAGTGAAACAACTCCGGCCTCGCCGCCAAAATCGCGCACCTCTTTTAAGGTCTTAGGCGCAATCAGTCTCTCTCATCTGCTCAACGATATGATCCAGTCGCTGATTCTGGCGATTTATCCGCTGCTGCAGTCAGAGTTCTCATTAACCTTCGTGCAGATCGGCATGATCACCCTCACCTTCCAGCTCGCCTCCTCGCTGCTGCAGCCGGTGGTGGGCTACTGGACGGATAAATATCCGATGCCGTGGTCGCTGCCGATTGGCATGTGCTTCACCCTAAGCGGGCTGGTGCTGCTGGCGATGGCGGGCAGCTTTGAAGCCGTGCTGGTGGCGGCAGCGCTGGTGGGCACCGGCTCGTCGGTGTTCCACCCGGAATCATCCCGCGTGGCGCGGATGGCCTCCGGCGGCCGCCACGGCCTGGCGCAGTCGCTGTTCCAGGTGGGCGGCAACTTCGGCAGCTCGCTCGGACCGCTGCTGGCCGCGGTCATTATCGCCCCCTACGGCAAAGGCAACGTGGCGTGGTTCGTGCTGGCCGCCCTGCTGGCGATTATCGTGCTGATTCAGATCAGCCGCTGGTACGCCGCTCAGCACCGCGTTAATAAAGGCAAACCTGTAGCGAAGGTAATCAATCCCCTCCCTCGCAATAAGGTTATTCTGGCCGTTAGCGTGCTGCTGGTGCTGATTTTTTCGAAATACTTCTATATGGCGAGCATCAGCAGCTATTACACCTTTTATCTGATGCAAAAATTCGGATTATCGGTACAAAACGCGCAGTTCCACCTGTTTGCCTTCCTATTTGCGGTGGCCGCCGGTACGGTCATTGGCGGGCCTGTTGGCGATAAAATTGGGCGTAAATACGTCATTTGGGGCTCTATCCTCGGCGTAGCGCCGTTTACCCTTGTTTTACCCTACGCAAGCCTTGAATGGACGGGCATTTTAACCGTGATCATTGGTTTTATCCTCGCATCGGCCTTCTCGGCGATTCTGGTCTATGCGCAGGAGCTTCTGCCGGGCCGTATCGGCATGGTTTCTGGGCTGTTCTTCGGTTTTGCCTTCGGGATGGGCGGCCTTGGCGCAGCGGTGCTGGGGATGGTTGCGGACCACACCAGCATCTTCCTGGTCTATAAAATCTGCGCTTTCCTGCCGCTTCTTGGGATGTTGACCATATTCCTGCCTGATAACCGTCACAAAGCCTGATTTACCGGTCGCCAAAGTGTAACTTTGGCGACCTTCCCCCCTGTTGCCATAAGGGTTTCCTCTCACCCTCTCCTTCGAATTTGTCAAAATGCGCTTTTTTTCACGGATATTGCTGTTTTAATCAAACTTCAACAATTATTCATAAACATAAGCGCATAAATTGTCATAAACTATTACTCGGTTTTTTTGGTTTTTCGCCAAAAATGGAACACCCACAACGAAAGGAGACGGAATGCACCACGCCACACCGCTTATCACCACCATTGTTGGTGGACTTGTGCTTGCTTTTATCCTTGGCATGATTGCCAATAAACTTCGTATTTCTCCTCTTGTAGGCTATTTGTTAGCGGGTGTGCTGGCGGGACCGTTTACGCCAGGTTTTGTTGCGGATACCAAACTGGCTCCCGAACTGGCGGAATTAGGCGTGATTCTGCTGATGTTTGGCGTCGGTCTTCACTTTTCGCTGAAGGATCTGATGGCGGTAAAGTCCATCGCCATACCCGGCGCAATCGCCCAAATCGGCGTGGCGACGCTGCTGGGGATGGCGCTTTCGGCACTGCTTGGCTGGTCGCTGATGACCGGCATCGTTTTTGGGCTGTGTCTCTCAACCGCCAGCACCGTGGTGCTGCTGCGCGCGCTTGAGGAGAGGCAGCTGATAGACAGCCAGCGCGGGCAAATCGCCATTGGCTGGCTGATTGTTGAAGATCTGGTGATGGTGCTGACGCTGGTTCTGCTGCCGGCCGTCGCCGGAATGATGGAAAAAGACAACGTCGGCTTTGCCTCGCTGGCGCTGGATATGAGTATCACCATCGGTAAGGTGGTGGCGTTTATTGCCATTATGATGCTGGTGGGCCGTCGCCTGGTGCCGTGGATCATGTCCCGCAGCGCGGCGACCGGCTCGCGCGAGCTGTTCACCCTCTCCGTTCTGGCCCTGGCGCTGGGCATTGCCTTCGGCGCCGTCGAGCTGTTCGACGTCTCCTTCGCGCTGGGCGCGTTCTTCGCCGGGATGGTGCTGAACGAATCCGAGCTGAGCCACCGCGCCGCGCACGACACGCTGCCGCTGCGCGATGCTTTCGCGGTTCTGTTCTTCGTCTCCGTGGGGATGCTGTTTGACCCGCTGATCCTGATTCAGCAGCCGCTGGCCGTATTGGGCACGCTGGCGATCATTATCTTCGGTAAATCTGTTGCCGCCTTCTTCCTGGTGCGGATGTTTGGCCACTCGCCGCGCACGGCGCTGACCATTGCCGCCAGCCTGGCGCAGATCGGTGAGTTTGCCTTTATCCTCGCGGGCCTGGGCATGGCGCTGGACCTGCTGCCGCAGGCCGGACAAAACCTGGTGCTGGCGGGGGCGATCCTCTCGATTATGCTCAACCCGGTGCTGTTTGCCCTGCTGGAGAAATACCTCGAGAAAACCGAAACCCTTGAAGAGCAGACGCTGGAAGAGGCGACGGAAGAAGAGAAGCAGATCCCGGTGGATATCTGCAACCACGCGCTGCTGGTCGGCTTTGGCCGCGTCGGCAGCCTGCTCGGCGAGAAGCTGATGGCGCAGGGCATTCCGCTGGTGGTGATTGAAACCTCGCGCACCCGCGTTGACGAGCTGCGCGAGCGCGGCATTCGCGCGGTGTTAGGCAATGCGGCCAACGAAGAGATCATGAATCTGGCGCATCTGGACTGCGCCCGCTGGCTGCTCCTGACCATTCCGAACGGCTATGAAGCGGGTGAGATTGTGGCTACCGCCCGGGAAAAATGCCCGACCATCGAGATTATCGCCCGCGCGCACTATGACGACGAGGTGGACTACATCACCGAGCGCGGTGCGAATCAGGTGGTGATGGGCGAGCGTGAAATTGCGAATACGATGCTGACGCTGCTGGAGAAACCGCCGGTAGAAGAGGCGGTAACGGGGTAGGTTTTGTGCCCTGATACCCCCTCACCCCGCCCTCTCCCCATAGGGGCGAGGGAGAAAAGACGGCTCCGAGCGATCCCCTCTCCCCTATGGGGAGAGGGTTAGGGTGAGGGGTCTTCTTTTACCTGTCCCAATACGCCTCTTCGAGGCTGTCTTCCCTTTCCGGCAGGCCACGCGTCAGGCGCGGCGAGTGCTGGTTCAGCACCTGATAGCTCACGCGGTTCGCGTACTTGCACACCTGCGCCAGCGACGAATAGGTCAGCCAGCTGAACGTGTGTTTGCTGGAGTTCGGCACGTTGGTTTTGTGGTAAGCGTTAGCCGTGATGTCGTGGAGCAGCGCCGCCAGCGCGCCGTCGCCCGCGCCGTTGGTGTTCATGATCTTCTCCGGCCCGCCCATGTACGGGGCGATATGGGAGAAAATGCGCAGCGGATTTTCGCAGTCCTTGTGGCGCATTGCGCGACTGAACTCGTACTGGTTGAACTCGGCAATTGCGCCCGGCAGCAGCGGATGCTGGGTTTTACGCTTGCTCTCTTCCTCGGTGAAGCCCGCCATATACAGCCCCACCGGCCCGGCGGTGCAGAGCACCAGGTCGACCCAGTCCAGCGCTTTATCAGAAGCCAGCAGCGGATCGCTTTCGCCGGTCAGCGCCTCGGCCTCTTCCTCGTTCATCGCCAGAATCGAGACGTGCTCTTTCAGGAAGGCCTGCCACCACTCCGGGTTATCGGCGATCACGAACTTAGTGCCCAGCGTCAGGACTACCGGCACGTTGTATTTCTTCGCGTATTCCACCGCCTTCATGGTCGCTTCCGGCATCGGCTCGCCCGGCTTGCAGCGCACCAGGTAGGAGGTCAGCACCAGCGCAGAAGCGCCCGCGATCACCTCTTCCGGGATGCTCTCGGCGCGCAGCTTGTTCATGTGGCCCGGGCTGATGGCAAAGGTGCGCTCGCCGGAATCGCTGATCAGCGTAAAGCAGCGGCCAATCGGCCCGTCAACGCCCTGTAGATAGTTCAGGTCGGTACGGCTGGAGGTGTTGCAGAGGTAGCGATAGGCGTAGCCGCCGATTTCGATATTGCTGCACATCACGCCCAGCAGCACCGAGCGGTCGTCTGCCAGCACGGAGTAGTTGTGCATCGTGTTGCCGATGGTTCCCCCGGCGAACTGATGGGTGATCAGATCTTCACGCACCAGCTCCTGGTACAGCGCTTCCGCAACGTCATCTTCAATCACCAGCGAATGCCCGGCGCTCAGCCCGTAACGGGCGACAAACGCGTCATCCACTTTCGCTTCAATGTCCACCAGCGTCTGGTCGATACCGACCACCCATGCCGCGCTTGTTTCGTTTACGGGCTGAATTTGCTGCAGCAGCGGATCGCGGGCGTTGACGGGAAAGTAGTGTTTGGATTTACGTTTACCGGGAAATTTCATGGTCTGAGCTATGCAAGGAATATGGGCCGGGAATGGTAGCACAAACCCGGCCTTCAGCGCGATCAGCGGCTGTTGGTCACCAGAGAGGCCATCATCTCGATATGCTCAGGAGAATCGTTAAGTGCCGGAATATATTCATACTTCGTTCCTCCCGCTTCGAGGAAGAACTCCTTATTTTGTACGGCGATCTCTTCCAGCGTCTCCAGACAGTCCGCCGAGAAGCCCGGCGACATCACCTGAATGTGCTTCACGCCCTTCTCGCCGAGCATTTTGAGCGTTTCATCGGTGTACGGCGTGAGCCACGGCTCGCGCCCGAAGCGCGACTGGAAGGTCATCATCACCTTCTCCGGCGGCAGGCCGAGCGCGGAGACCAGCTCGCGGGTGGTGTCGCGGCAGCGCTGCGGATAATCGTCCCCTTCATTGGCGAATCGCTGCGGGATGCCGTGATAGGAGAGCAGAAGCAGATCCGGCTCGCCGTGCTTTTCAAACGACGCGCGCGCGCTGCTGGCAAGCGCCTTGATATAGAGATCGTTATCCGCGTAGTCGCGAATAAAGGTGATGCCCGGAATGCGGCGGCGCTTCGCCAGAATGCGCGCCAGCTCGTCCCAGACGGCTGCCACCGTGGAGCAGGAATATTGCGGATAGAGCGCCAGCACGACGATGTGGTCAACGCCCTGCGCCAGCAGGTTTTCCACTGCGCTTTCCAGCGACGGTTTGCCGTAGCTCATGCCCAGCGCCACCGGCATATCCGGCAGGCGGGCGGCCAGCGCCTTTTCCTGACGACGGCTGTACACCATCAGCGGCGAGCCCTCTTCCATCCACACGGACTGGTAGAGCTTTGCCACGCGCGGAGAACGAATCGGCAGAATAACGCCGCGCAGCAGCGGCCACCACAGCAGGCGCGGCGTATCAACAACGCGCGTGTCGCTCAAAAACTGGCGCAGATAGCGGCTTACCGCTGCAGGGGTGGGGGCTTCGGGTGTTCCTAGATTGGCAAGCAAGATGCCGGTTTTCGCCTGACTCATTCACGCCTCTTAACCATTTGATAGGTTGTCAATTGTAGCGGAAATGCGTTTAAACGGAACCAATTGCAGCAAAAGGAAAATGAGAAAAATTCTCACCCGGGGATCCGGGTGAGAGACATGCGATTAGCCGAGGATTTTTTCCAGCTCTGCACGTACGTCAGCAACGGCCTGGGTGCCGTCGACTTTAGCGTATTTGGTATTACCCGCCTGCGCTTCTTTGGAGTAGTAGCCGATCAGCGGCGCGGTCATCTGATGGTATTCCACCAGGCGCTTACGCACGGTCTCTTCCTGATCGTCTTTACGGGTGGTCAGCTCTTCGCCGGTCACGTCGTCTTTGCCTTCAACCTTAGGCGGGTTGAATTTGATGTGGTACACGCGGCCGGAAGCAGCGTGAACGCGGCGGCCCACGATGCGGTCAACGATCAGCTCGTCCGGCACGTCGAACTCCAGCACGTAGTCCACGTTGATGCCCGCTTCTTTCATGGCGTCAGCCTGCGGAATGGTGCGCGGGAAGCCGTCCAGCAGGAAGCCGTTACGGCAGTCTTCCTGAGCAATGCGCTCTTTGACCAGCGCGATAACCAGTTCGTCGGTTACCAGCTTGCCTGCGTCCATGATGTCTTTGGCCTGTTTGCCCAGCTCGGAGCCAGATTTAACAGCGGCACGCAGCATGTCACCGGTAGAGATTTGCGGAATACCGTATTTCTCCATGATGAACTGAGCCTGAGTTCCTTTACCCGCGCCCGGAGCGCCAAGCAGAATAATACGCATTGCGAAAATCCCCTCAAATGTCGTTTCAATTTTTCAAAAGCGCTAAACAATACCACCAGAACGGGCGTGGCTCAAGGAAGGCGGGAAGGCTGAAACGGTTAACGGGGGAGATAATTTGGTGGAGTGGGGAGGATTGCCCCTCACCCTGCCCTCTCCCCAAAGGGGAGAGGGTGTTCAAGTTCCCTCTCCCCTTTGGGGAGAGGGTTAGGGTGAGGGTAAGGTTTTGGTTTAATTACGCCAGCAGCAGCGCATTCACGCGTTTAATGAACAGGTTAGGATCTTCCAGCGTGCCGCGCTCGGCCAGCAGGGACTGATCCAGCAGCAGCTCTACCCACTCGGCGAAGCGGGCTTCGTCCTGGGTATCGGCGGCGCGTTTCACCAGCGGGTGATCCGGGTTCAGCTCGAAGATGTATTTCACTTCCGGCATCGCCTGGCCCGCGGCGGCGAACAGCTTCGCCATCTGGGTGCCCATTTCATCCGCGTCGGTGGTCACAATCGCCGGGGTATCGGTCAGGCGGTGGGTGAAGCGCACCTCTTTCACGCGGTCGCCCAGCAGGGTTTTCACGCGCTCAACGAATGGCTCCAGCGCCTTCTCGGCCTCTTTCGCGCTTTCGTCCACTTCGTCCGCCAGCTTGTCGATGGACTCGTCGGCTTTCGCTACGGACTGGAAGGATTTACCGTCGAACTCGGTCAGGTAGTTCATCATCCACTCGTCGATGCGGTCGGAAAGCAGCAGCACTTCGATGCCCTTCTTACGCAGCAGCTCCAGGTGCGGGCTGCTCTTCGCCGCGGCGTAGCTGTCGGCGGTGATGTAGTAGATCTTCTCCTGCCCTTCCTTCATGCGGGAAACGTACTCTTCCAGAGACACGTTCTGCTCGGAAGAATCGGTATGCGTAGAGGCAAAGCGCAGCAGCTTAGCGATAGCTTCAACGTTCGCGGTGTCTTCCGCCGGGCCTTCCTTCAGCACGAGGCCGAACTGTTTCCAGAAGGTCTGGTATTTTTCCGCATCGTCTTTCGCCAGTTTTTCCAGCATCTGCAGCGTACGCTTGGTCAGCGCGTTGCGCAGGTTGCGGGTGACGGTGCTGTCCTGCAGGATTTCACGCGAAACGTTCAGCGGCAGATCGTTAGAATCAATCAGGCCGCGGGTAAAGCGCAGGTAGTTCGGCATGAACTGCTCGGCGTCGTCCATGATGAACACGCGCTGGACGTACAGCTTCAGGCCGTGCTTGTGATCGCGGTTCCACATATCCCACGGTGCCTGGGCCGGGATGTACAGCAGGCTGGTGTACTCCTGCTTACCTTCCACGCGGTTGTGGCTCCAGGTCAGCGGATCGGTGTAGTCGTGGGCGATGTGCTTGTAGAATTCGTTGTATTCGTCGTCTTTAATTTCAGACTTGTTGCGCGTCCACAGGGCCTGCGCCTTGTTGATTTTTTCCCAGGAGACAACGGTTTCCCCGTCCTGCTCTTCCTGTTTTTCAATCTCAACCGGCAGCGCGATGTGGTCGGAATATTTGCTGATGATGGAGCGCACGCGCCAGTCGTTCAGGAAATCGTCTTCGCCTTCACGCAGGTGCAGGGTGATCTCGGTGCCGCGATCCGCTTTGGTGATGTCGTCAACGGTGTACTCGCCTTCGCCTTTGGATTCCCAGAAGACGCCGTTTTCCGCGCTGTCGCCCGCCGCGCGGGTGCGCACGGTGACTTTATCCGCCACGATGAACGCCGAGTAGAAGCCCACGCCGAACTGGCCGATCAGCTGGCTGTCTTTCGCCTGGTCGGAGCCCATAGACTCCAGAAACGCCTTGGTGCCGGATTTCGCGATGGTGCCGAGATGGTCGATCACCTCGTCACGGTTCATACCGATGCCGTTATCGGCGATGGTCAGGGTGCGGTTTTCTTTGTCGAAAGAGACGCGCACGCGCAGCTCGCCGTCGCCTTCGTACAGGTCCGGGTTAGAAAGCGCGCGGAAGCGCAGCTTGTCCGCCGCGTCCGAGGCGTTGGAAATCAGCTCGCGCAGGAAAATTTCTTTATTGGAATACAGGGAATGGATCATCAGGTGCAGAAGCTGTTTTACTTCTGACTGGAAACCGCGGGTTTCTTGTCCTTTCATCTAAGTCGACCTCAACAATGCCATTTAATGGGGTTTAAAAACGTTGAGTGAGAGATGGGGATAAGGGGGAGAAATTTCAAGCGGAGGCCGCGAAGGCAGCCTCCGTTTGGTCAGAAAGTAATCTTGTGACGTCCGGCTAAAGAGTGCGACAGCGTGGTGCCGTCGACCATCTCCAGCTCGCCGCCGACCGGCACGCCGTGGGCGATGCGGCTGGCGTCGACGCCGTACTGGCCGCAAAGCTCGGCGATATAGTTCGCGGTCGCTTCCCCTTCCACCGTTGGGTTGGTGGCGAGAATGACCTCTTTGATCGTTTCCGATTCAAGACGCTGCTCCAGGCGGTCCAGACCGATATCGTCCGGGCCGATGCCGTCCAGCGGGGAAAGATGCCCCATCAGCACGAAGTAGCGGCCGGAAAACTGCCCGGTTTGCTCAATGGCGTAGATGTCCGCAGGACTCTCCACCACGCAAATCTGACCGTTTTCCTGACGACGCGGGTTCGTGCAGATGTTGCAGACGTCCTGCTCGGTAAAGGTGCGGCAATCCGCACAGTGACCAATTTCCGACATGGCGCGGGTCAAAGCCTGCGCCAGGCGCATCCCGCCGCTGCGGTCGCGCTGCAATAGCGTAAACGCCATGCGCTGGGCCGACTTCGGGCCAACGCCCGGCAGGCAGCGCAGCGCTTCCATTAACTGCGTGAGCAGCGGACTGGTTTGCATCAGAACGGCATCTTGAAGCCCGGCGGCAGCTGCATACCGCTGGAAACAGAGGCCATTTTCTCTTTCTGGGTTTCGTCGATACGGCGCGCGGCATCGTTAAACGCGGCGGCAACCAGATCTTCCAGCATATCTTTGTCGTCTTCGAGCAGGCTTGGGTCGATTTCAACGCGGCGGCAGTTGTGCGCGCCGTTAATGGTCACTTTGACCAGACCCGCGCCGGATTCACCCGTGACTTCCAGCTGAGCGATCTCTTCCTGCATCTTCTGCATTTTTTCCTGCATCTGCTGAGCCTGCTTCATCAGGCCACCCAGACCGCCTTTTCCACCAAACATAGGCTTCTCTCTCTTTCACGTTTAAGGATTACAACCGTAAGCCAGGCTCACGATCAAATGGGGCGAATACTTTCTTCATCCAGATCGGCGTCGAAGAACCGGCGCAGGGTCTGAATGTTGTTATCCGCAATAATCGACTCGCGCGCCTGCGCGAGCTTCTCTTCATAAATTGCCTGTCGCCACTCCAGCGGCGTTTTCACGGCCGGATTATCATCTTCAATGATAGTCAATTCAACCGGCGCACCGTGCAATGCAGAGAGCGCCTCCGCCAGCGCTTTTTGCGCGCCAGGGGAATTAAGATGCCGCTGGCCCGGACGCAGATGCAGGCGGATGGTATTCCCCTCCTGCTCTTTCCAGGCGTTCAGCGCGACCTGTTCTACCAGCTTCGGTAAATGCAATTTGCTGACCTCGGCGGCCCAGGCGTCGCGCTCGATCGATTCCTCGGCGAGCTTCGCGGAAAGCTCCGGCGTTTTTTCATGCTCCAGCGCTTTTTTCAGCGCCTTTGGCGTGGCGACCTCTTCCTTCACCGTTTCGATGATGGTGGTCGCCTTCCAGCGGTAAGCCTCTTCCTTCACCGGGGCTTTTTGTTCGAGCGCGGACGGCGCAGGGCGCGACTGTACGCGCTCCGTTACCGAGGCCAGACGTTCAAGCGCGGCGTTGTTCACCGGCCGCGCTCTTGCAGGCGCTGCCGGTTCACTCTTTTTTGGTTTGGTTACTCCCTGCGCGCGCTGCAGCTGGCTGCGTGCGGCAAGCACCGAACTGGTGGCATCCGACAGCGGTACGTTTTGCTGCGGTGGCGGCGTCGGCTGCGGGGGCACCTGCTGCGGCGACATCACCGCCGTGGGCGCAACCAGCGCAAAGGACTGTCGTGGTACTTCCGGCTCCGGCAGCGGCATGCGCGGGTGGAACGCCAGCGCGCGCAGCAGCGTCATTTCAACGCCCATGCGGCGATCCGGCGCGAAAGGCAGCTCCTTGCGGCCAATCAGCAGGGTCTGGTAGTACAGCTGAACGTCGGCAGGCGGCACGGTGCGGGCCAGCTCGCGCATCCGCTGCTCGATGGACGCCATATCCGCGCCGATGGCCGACGGGGAAAGCTGCAGCATCGCCACGCGGTGCAGCAGGCCGAGCATCTCCACCAGCAGTGATTCCCACTCGACGCCGCGGGCGGCGGCATCGTTCACCAGCGACATCACGCGCTCGCCGTTGGCGGCAATCATCGCCTCAATGAGCGAGAGCGCCTGATCGTCGTCCAGCGTGCCGAGCATGGTGCTGACCGCCTCGGTTGAAAGCTTGCCGTCACCGCTGGCAATGGCCTGATCGGTGAGGCTGAGCGCATCGCGCAGGCTGCCGTCCGCCGCGCGCGCCAGCAGCTGCAGGGCGCGAGGCTCGTGGACAATCTTCTCTTCGTCGAGAATATGCTCAAGCTGGGCGCGGATCTGCTCGACGTCCAGCGCCTTCAGGTGGAACTGAAGGCAGCGCGACAGGATCGTGACCGGCAGCTTTTGCGGATCGGTGGTCGCCAGCAGGAACTTAACGTGCGACGGCGGCTCTTCCAGCGTTTTCAGCAGGGCGTTGAAGCTGTGGCGCGACAGCATGTGCACTTCATCGATCAGGTAGACCTTGAAGCGGCCGCGCGCCGGCGCGTACTGCACGTTGTCGAGCAGGTCGCGGGTGTCTTCTACCTTGGTGCGCGAGGCGGCGTCGATTTCGATCAGATCGACAAAGCGCCCCTGCTCGATCTCACGGCAGTTGTCGCACACGCCGCACGGCGTGGCGGTGATCCCGGTTTCACAGTTCAGTCCCTTTGCCAGCAGGCGGGCAATAGAGGTCTTACCGACGCCGCGGGTGCCGGAAAAAAGATAGGCGTGATGTATGCGACCTAGCGACAAGCCGTTCGCCAGGGCCGTCAGCACATGCTCCTGACCGACAACGTCAGCAAAGGTTTGTGGTCGCCACTTACGGGCTAACACCTGATAACTCATGGGCAGGCTCTGCAACGCTGGAAGGTGAATTTATGGAGGGGAATGCTATCACAACCTCACCCGTTGAGCGAGGTTGTGAAAACCGGGATTAATGACCCGGGAATGGCACCAGGCTGTAGCTGGTAATACCCTGTTTTTCGAGGCGCTGTTCGCCGCCCAGATCGAACAGGTTGATGATGAAGGCCGCGTCGGTCACTTCACCACCCAGACGACGGATCAGCTTCACGGTCGCTTCGATGGTGCCGCCGGTCGCCAGCAGATCGTCCACCACCAGCACTTTGTCGCCAGGCTTAATGGCATCCACGTGGATTTCCAGCTGATCGGTGCCGTATTCCAGCTCGTAGCTTTCCGCGATGGTTTCGCGCGGCAGCTTGCGCGGCTTGCGTACCGGTACAAAACCGACGCCCATCGCCAGCGCAACCGGTGCGCCAAACAGGAAGCCGCGGGCTTCGGTCCCTACGACTTTGGTGATCCCGGCGTTTTTATAACGCTCGACCAGCAGTTCAATGCTGAGCGCGTACGCTTTCGGGTCTTCCAGCAAGCTGGTGACATCACGGAAAAGAATGCCAGGCTTTGGATAATCCTGGATGCTTTTGATGCTGTTTTTAAGATATTCAAGCTGCTGTGCAGTTGCGGTCATCGGTTTGTGCCTAAATGAAACAGTGTGACTCACGGCGCGCGACGAGTCGGTCAAGGTAACAATTGTTTAACCTTTAACCAGGCGCACCTGTGCTCGAAAACGGTCGAATTTACTGGCTGCGCGCGATAATTGCAACAGCCATGATAAGGCTTCCGTGCTTTTATTGCTTTTCGTCCACCACGGGGATTCGCCACATGAAGAAAAGCAGGCAGCTGAGGATAATAAGCAGCAGAATACGCACCCACAGCATGTTCACCATCCACAGTGAAACGGCGAAGGTCACCAGGATCACCGCAACTGCGCGCGGCTTCGCGCCCGGCGGCATCGCGCGGTGCTTTTGCCAGTGGCGCAGATAGCCGCCAAACCACGAGCGATAGAGCAGCCAGTGGTGAAAGCGCGGCGACGAGCGGGCGAAGCACCAGGCCGCCAGCAGGATAAACGGCGTGGTGGGCAGCAGGGGCAAAACGACGCCCAGCGTGCCAAGCACTACCGCGAGCCAGCCAATGATGATTAAAATAGTACGCTGCATAATGCGAATCGTTATCAAACTGAACGGCTACTTTACCACTGGAGAGCGTTTTGAAAACAGCCCTGCTTCTGGAAACGCTGCAAAATCAGCTGACCGCGCTGCGCGCGCAGGCCGCGCCGCTGATGGGGCACGCCACGCTGAAGCCGCGCTTCGACCGACAGCTTTTTCGCACCCGCAGCACGCGCATTCAGGACTATCTTACCGAAGCGCAAACCCAGCTCGACGCGCTGCGCCATGCGGTAGAGAGCGGACAGAAAAACCAGGTTGCCTGGCTTGCCGAACATCTCGCCGAGCAGCTCACCGCCCTGCACCGCGAAATCATCGCCTGGCCGCTGCGCGCCTGGGACAGCGCCTCGCCGGGGCTAGGCAAGTGGCAGCGCAAGCGTCTGGAAAACCAGGAGTTTGAGCGCCGCCTGTTTGAGATGAAGCACGAGCGGGAAACGCGGCTACGCGCCGCCGAAACGCTGGAAGAACAGCAGCGACTGATGCGAGAAATTACCGCCCTGGAAGGACGCCTCGTTCGCTGCCGCCAGGCGCTGGATGAGATTGAACGCGTAATTGAACGCCTGACCCGATAACTGGAGCCCTGCATGTCACTTGAAAACGCCCCCGACGAGGTCAAACTGGCCGTCGATTTAATTATGCTGCTGGAGGATCACGCTATTCCGGCGGAAACGGTGCTGAAGGCGCTGGAGATTGTTAGAAAGGATTTTGAGGGTAAGGTTTCACGCTCGCCCCTCACCCCGGCCCTCTCCCCTGAGGGGAGAGGGGGAAAAACGGACTCGTGACTATCATTCAGCCCGCACCAGACTGTTCCCTCTCCCTTCAAGGGAGAGGGGGAAAAGCGGACTCGTGGCAATCATTCAGCCCGCGCCAGACTGTTCCCTCTCCCTTCAAGGGATAGGGGGAAAAGCGGACTCGTGGCAATCATTCAGCCCGCACCAGACTGTTCCCTCTCCCTTCAAGGGAGAGGGGGAAAAGCGGACTCGTGGCAATCATTCAGCCCGCACCAGACTGTTCCCTCCCCCTACAAGGGAGAGGGGGAAAAGCGGGCTCGTGGCAATCATTCAGCCCGCACCAGACTGTTTCCTCTCCCTTCAAGGGAGAGGGTTAGGGTGAGGGTCAGAGTTTTCATCACCCCTAATCTCGCGCTTCACTTCCGTGTGCTCGTCACCCTTCTCATTGTGCAGGTGAACTTCAAGCTGGTTGAAGGCGATATTAATGTCGTTTTCGCGGCACAGGCGATCGATAGCGCGGTTCAGCTCATCAACGGTGTAGCTGCGATCGCGGAGCTCGCGAACGTATAAGCGCAGCTCGTGATCCAGCGTGCTCGCGCCAAAGGTGGTGAAGAACACCGACGGCGCCGGATCGTGCATCACCTTCGGATGGTCGTTCGCCGCTTTCAGCAGAACCTCTTTCACCTTGTCCAGATCGGAACCGTAGGCCACGCCGAGGCGGATCACCACGCGGGTGGTGGTATCCGAAAGCGACCAGTTGATCAGGCGCTCGGTCACGAACGCCTTGTTCGGAATGATCACCTCTTTGCGATCGAAGTCGGTAATGGTGGTCGCGCGGATGCGGATCTTACTGACGGTCCCGGAGAACGTGCCGATCGTCACCGTATCGCCGATGCGCACCGGGCGTTCAAACAGGATGATCAGGCCGGAAACGAAGTTACCGAAGATCTCCTGCAGGCCAAAGCCCAGGCCGACCGACAGCGCGGCGGCCAGCCACTGCAGTTTATCCCACGACACGCCCAGCGAGCCGAAGACCGTCATTGCGCCGACGATAATGATTACGTAGTTGAGGATGGTGGTGATCGCATACGATGCCCCCTGCCGCAGGTTCAGGCGGGATAGCACCAGCACTTCCAGCAGGCCCGGAAGGTTGCGGATCAGCGCCCAGGCGACGACCAGCGAGACCAGCGCAAAGAGCAGGCTGCCCATGGTGACGCTTTTCATCACCGCCGCGCCCGCTTCGGTGCCGCTGTACTGCCAGAGCGTGATGCTGTCGAGATAGGCAAACACGGTGATGAGATCGGACCAAATGGCCCAGAACATCACCGCGAACAGCGCCACCATCACCAGCATGGTGATGCGCATCGTCTGCTGGTTGACCTGCTCGAGAGCGATGGTCGGCTCTTCCTGCGGCTCGGCCCCTTCGGCGCCCTCTTTCACCTGATGCTGGCGACGCGCGATGGCGCGACGGTAGGCAATGCGGCGCGCCGCGACGCTCAGGCCGCGCAGTACGGTCTGGAACAGCAGGTTCCAGATAATTACCAGATAAACGGTTTCAATCCATCGCCCGGCAAGGCGCAGCGTGGTGTAGAAGTAGCCGGTGGCCGTCAGCACCATCAGCGCCAGGGGTATGATCGCCAGCACCGTCACAGTGACCAGGCGAAGATTGTGGGACTCCTTGTCGCGCCAGCTGTCGCGGCACATGGGCCACATCAGCACGGCAATCAGCAGCAGGTTGAGGAAGATAACCAGCTGGCCCAGCACGTCATCCATCAGGTGCAGCGGGGAAAGCTCGGACACCACCGACCAGAAGTGCAGCGGCAGCAGCGCGAGGCTGATGCGCACAATCTGGCGGCGCCAGTGGCTGGTGAGCTGCTCCGGCATGTTGAAATGACGCACCGCCACGCCGTCTTTTTCCAGCACCTTCCAGCACAGGCCAAACACCAGCCAGAACAGCGCCAGCTTTTTGCTGAAGGCCCACAGCAGATCGCTGACGTTGAGCTGCATCGTCAGCAGGATCAGGCCCGCGGCGAGGATCAGCAGACAGACCGGCAGAGCGCGGATCAGATCGATCAGGATCGCCTTCGGCGTATGCAGCTGGCTGTCATTGCGCAGCTGCCCCACTTCGCCCGCCAGCTTCGCCTGGTAGTTTTTCAGCCAGCGCAAGCGCCAGCGGATCAGGCCCGCAATGAGCAGCAGCGGCAATCCGGCGAGGAACGCAATCATCACCGCAGGCCAGGCTTTCTCCCAGTTCACGGTGATTTTCATGCTCTTGATCTGGGATTTCAGCGTCTCGGGGAAGGACTTGATCCAGTCCCAGTCCATCGGCTTGTTACTGTTTACCCAAAAAATCTGCTGGGTCAAAATCTCCTGCAGGTTTTTGGACACGCTCACCAGCTGCTGCTGGTTAATCTGCAGGTTGATGGCCATCATCAGCTGGTTGCCAAGCTGCTTGTTAAGCTGATCGAGCAGCTCGCGGCGCATGTCCACCACCTGCAGCAGCGCATCGTGAACTTCCGGATTTACCTCTTCGGAGTGGCCCTCTTCAATTTTGGCGACAAAGGCATCGCTCTGGAAAAGGGTGTCGCGCTGCTGGTTCACGTCAAACTGCTCGAGGCGTAAATCGGCGATGCGGTTGGTCATGTCCTCCAGCTCGTCCGCCGACGGCAGCGTCTGCTGCTGCTGGTAGAGGATGCGCGACAGCAGAAGGCTGCCCTTCAGCACCGCAATCTGCTCCTTGATGTTGCGCTCGGCCTGCAGCGCGCGATCGAGCCAGTTTTTGACCTTGATGTTTTGCTGAACCAGCGAGTTACCGCTTTCGGTGGCCGTAATCAGCCGCTGGCTGAGCTGGTGGTTAAGCTCCAGCTCCTGCCTGACGAGCGGGTTAGCCTGAATGCGCGCCGTTTCATCCGGCGATACCGCCTCCTGCGCCGTTTTTTCGGTAAGCGTCAGGCGCTTGCTGTTCACCGCTTCCTGCAAAAGCTGCAGCTGGTGTTCCAGGCGGTTGATGTTGGCCGTGACGTAATCGCGCTGCTTTTGCAGCGTATCCTGCAGCACCGTGTTGCCTTCCAGGCTCTTACGCTGCTGCTCAATTTCGGCATTGAGTAAAATCTGCTGCACTAAAAGCAGCGTTTGCTGGGTCGGACGCAATGCCCCTTCGCCCACCTCGGTGCCGTTCAGGCGGTTGCGTATTTGCTGCAGCTGCTGCGAGGCGGCGTACATTGCGTTTTGCACGCGCTCGGGCTGCGTTTGCAGCGAGACAAGCTGGCTATTGTAGGTCGCGAGATCGGATTGCGCGGTTTGCAGATCGTCGAGCAGCTGCGCTACCCGCGATTCCAGCTGGCGCAGCGAAAGAGACGCGAGGGTTTTGCGCGTTTCGTCATCGTTATCAACGTCGCTCAGGGCCGCCAGCGCATCCATCGCCTTGCGCATGTTGTCGGGCGCCTGCGCGACCTTCTGGCGCAGCTGCGTCGTTTCGGTTTTGACGCGATCGATTTTATCAAGCGTTTCGAGCGTTTCCGTCAGATCCTGCTGGACAAGCTTCTCCTGCGGGGAAAGTTCTTTCTGCTTGTTAAGAGTGTCCAGCTGCGACTGAACGTCAGCACGCGTTGGGATGTCGCTGGTGTTGTCCGCGCGGGCGTGCGCAGCGGGCACCGCGACGAAAAGAAACAGCATTGCAAAAATAAATGCAAAAACAGAAGCTTGCGAGCGATTGGAGTGCAGCATAGTCGTGAGTTTGATCTGAGCAGATGACCGAAAATAGTCCGGCGTGCAGAATATCACGCCCGCAGGGAGCAGAATAGCGGGAACGTGGTCCTCTAAGATAATTCCAGGGGATTTCAGACGACAGATGAGGAAGCCGCGTCGCGCAGCGTCGGGCAGAACTGGCACATTTCCAGCAGGATCGCGACGTAGCTGCGCGCTTCGGCTTTCAGATCAAAGGACTGCGGGGCAAACAGCCAGTTTTCCATCAGGCCGGAAATGTAGCTGCGCATCAGGATCGCCGCCCGGCGCGTGAGCAGATTGGCAGGAAGTAATTTCGCCTGGATACATTGATTTAGCGTAAACTCTATGCGGTCATAGCTCTCCAGGCACAGGCTACGCTGCGCCTGCTGAACCACCGCCATTTCGCCAACGAACTCGCATTTATGAAAAATAATCTCCATCATCAGGCGTCGGCGTTCTTCAACTACCGTTGCTTCAAGGATATATACTAAAATTTCTCTTAATACTGAGAGTGGATCGTCGGGGAATTTTGCCCGATACTCAGTCTCAAGATCGCTAATGCTGGATTCTGAAAGCTCCCAGATTTCGCTGAACAGATCTGACTTGTCTTTAAAATGCCAGTAAATCGCTCCCCGCGTGACGCCCGCGGCCTGAGCAATCTGCGCCAGCGAGGTTGACGAAACACCTTGCTGTGAGAACAGACGCATTGCCACATCGAGGATGTGTTGCCGGGTTTCCAATGCTTGTTGTTTGGTTTTTCGTGCCATACGTCTGTGAATTTACAGGAGTCAGATTTACATACATTTATGAATGTATGTACCATAGCATGACGATAATATAAACGCAGCAATGGGTTTTTAGACTCAGGACCATTGATCAATTTGAAATCGGACACTCGAGGTTTACATATGAACAAAAACAGAGGGTTAACGCCTCTGGCGGTCGTTCTGATGCTCTCAGGCAGCTTAGCGCTTACAGGATGTGACGACAAACAGGCTCAACAGGGAGCGCAGCAGATGCCGGAAGTTGGCGTTGTGACGCTCAAATCCGAACCTCTCCAGATGACTACCGAATTACCGGGCCGTACCAGCGCTTACCGCATTGCGGAAGTTCGTCCTCAGGTAAGCGGCATTATCCTCAAACGTAACTTCACCGAAGGCGGTGACGTTAAGGCCGGTGAGTCTCTGTATCAGATTGATCCAGCAACCTATCAGGCGTCTTACGAGAGCGCGAAAGGCGATCTGGCAAAGGCGGAAGCCGCAGCCAAAATCTCCCAGGTGACGCTGAACCGTTATAAAAAGCTGCTCGGCACCCAGTACATCAGCCAACAGGATTACGATACTGCACTGGCGGATGCACAGCAGACCAGCGCAGCCGTTGTCGCAGCAAAAGCGGCGGTAGAGACGGCGCGTATCAACCTGGCCTACACCAAGGTGACCTCCCCTATCAGCGGTCGCATTGGTAAATCTTCCGTTACGGAAGGTGCGCTGGTGCAGAACGGTCAAACTAACGCGCTAGCAACCGTGCAGCAGCTTGATCCGATCTACGTTGACGTCACCCAGTCCAGCAACGATTTCCTGCGCCTCAAGCAGGAGCTGGCCAACGGCACGCTGAAGCAGGAAAACGGCAAGGCCAAAGTCGAGCTTGTTACCAATGACGGTATCAAGTTCCCGCAGACGGGCACACTGGAATTTTCTGATGTGACGGTCGATCAGACCACCGGGTCTATCACCCTGCGCGCCATCTTCCCGAACCCAGACAAAAATCTGCTGCCGGGCATGTTCGTTCGCGCGCGTCTGGAAGAAGGGACAAACCCAACGGCGCTTCTCGTTCCTCAGCAGGGCGTGACCCGTACGCCGCGCGGCGATGCGAGCGCGCTGGTTGTGGGTGCCGATGACAAAGTTGAAACGCGCAATATCACCGCAACGCAGGCGATTGGCGATAAGTGGCTGGTCACGGATGGTCTGAAAGATGGCGATCGCGTCATCGTTGAGGGCCTGCAGAAAGTGCGTCCCGGTGCGCAGGTAAAAGTACAGGAAGTGAAGTCTGACGATAAACAACAAGCCGCAGCCGGTGGTCAGTCAGAACAACCTAAGTCTTAACTTAAACAGGAGCCGTTAAGACATGCCTAATTTCTTTATCGATCGCCCCATATTTGCGTGGGTGATCGCCATTATCATCATGCTAGCCGGGGGACTTGCGATCCTGAAGCTGCCTGTCGCGCAATATCCAACGATTGCGCCACCGGCGGTGACGATCTCCGCAACCTACCCTGGGGCTGATGCCAAAACGGTGCAGGACACCGTTACGCAGGTTATCGAACAGAACATGAACGGTATCGATAACCTGATGTACATGTCCTCCAACAGTGACTCTACCGGTACGGTGCAGATTACGCTGACCTTTGAATCCGGTACTGATGCGGATATCGCCCAGGTTCAGGTGCAGAACAAACTGCAGCTGGCGATGCCGCTTCTGCCGCAGGAAGTCCAGCAGCAGGGTGTGAGCGTCGAGAAATCGTCCAGCAGCTTCCTGATGGTTGTCGGCGTTATCAACACCAACGGCACCATGACGCAGGAGGATATTTCCGACTACGTGGGCGCCAACATGAAGGACGCCATCAGCCGTACGTCAGGCGTGGGTGACGTTCAGCTGTTCGGTTCCCAGTACGCGATGCGTATCTGGATGGATCCGAACAAGCTCAACAACTTCCAGCTGACGCCAGTTGACGTGATCAGCGCTATTAAAGCGCAGAACGCCCAGGTGGCCGCGGGCCAGCTCGGCGGTACGCCGCCGGTGAAAGGCCAGCAGCTTAACGCCTCGATCATCGCACAAACGCGTCTGACCTCCGCCGATGAGTTCAGCAAAATTCTGCTGAAAGTGAATCAGGACGGTTCTCAGGTTCGCCTGCGCGATGTGGCGAAGGTGGAGCTGGGCGGTGAAAACTACGACGTGATTGCGAAGTTCAACGGCAAGCCGGCTTCCGGCCTGGGTATCAAGCTGGCGACGGGTGCCAACGCGCTGGACACCGCCAACGCGATCCGCGAAGAACTGAAGAAGATGGAACCGTTCTTCCCGTCAGGTCTGAAAATTGTTTACCCGTATGACACCACCCCGTTCGTGAAAATCTCCATTCACGAAGTGGTGAAAACGCTGGTTGAAGCGATCATCCTGGTATTCCTGGTGATGTATCTGTTCCTGCAAAACTTCCGCGCGACGTTGATTCCCACCATCGCCGTACCGGTCGTATTGCTCGGGACGTTTGCGATACTGGCGATATTTGGCTATTCGATAAACACCCTAACGATGTTCGGGATGGTGCTCGCCATCGGCCTGCTGGTGGATGACGCCATCGTCGTGGTTGAGAACGTCGAGCGCGTTATGGCCGAAGAGGGCCTGCCGCCGAAGGAAGCGACGCGTAAATCTATGGGCCAGATCCAGGGCGCGCTGGTCGGTATCGCGATGGTGCTGTCCGCGGTATTTATCCCGATGGCCTTCTTTGGTGGGTCCACCGGTGCGATTTACCGTCAGTTCTCCATCACCATCGTTTCGGCGATGGCGCTCTCTGTACTGGTTGCGCTGATCCTGACGCCAGCCCTGTGTGCCACCATGCTGAAGCCTATTCAGAAAGGCGGTCACGGCGAGCATAAAGGCTTCTTCGGCTGGTTTAACCGCATGTTTGATAAGAGCACGCACCACTACACCGACAGCGTGGGCAACATCCTGCGCAGCACCGGTCGTTATCTGCTGCTGTATATCATCATCGTGGCGGGCATGGCCTTCCTGTTCGTTCGTCTGCCAAGCTCGTTCCTGCCGGATGAAGACCAGGGCGTGTTCCTGAGCATGGCTCAGCTTCCGGCGGGTGCCTCGCAGGAGCGTACCCAGAAAGTGCTGGATGAGATGACCGACTACTACCTCACCAAAGAGAAAGACAACGTTGAATCCGTGTTTGCGGTTAACGGCTTTGGCTTTGCGGGTCGCGGTCAGAACACCGGTATCGCCTTCGTCTCTCTGAAAGACTGGTCTGAACGTCCGGGCAAAGAGAACAAGGTTGAGGCGATTACCGCGCGCGCAATGGGTACCTTCTCGCAGATTAAAGATGCGATGGTCTTCGCCTTTAACCTGCCGGCGATTGTTGAACTGGGTACCGCAACGGGCTTCGACTTCCAGCTGATCGACCAGGGCGGTCTGGGTCATGAAAAACTGACGCAGGCGCGTAACCAGCTGTTTGGGGAAGTTGCCAAACACCCCGATCTGCTGACCGGCGTGCGTCCTAACGGCCTGGAAGATACGCCGCAGTACAAAATCGACGTCGATCAGGAAAAAGCGCAGGCGCTGGGCGTGTCCATTAGCGACATCAACACCACGCTGGGTGCCGCCTGGGGCGGTAGCTACGTCAATGACTTCATCGACCGCGGACGCGTGAAGAAAGTGTACGTCATGTCGGAAGCGAAATACCGTATGCTGCCGAACGATATCAACAACTGGTACGTTCGCGGGAGCGATGGTCAGATGGTGCCGTTCTCCGCCTTCTCGACTTCGCACTGGGAATACGGTTCACCGCGTCTGGAACGCTATAACGGCCTGCCATCGATGGAAATCCTCGGTCAGGCTGCAGAAGGTAAGAGTACCGGTGAAGCGATGGCGATGATGGAGCAGTTGGCCAGCAAGCTGCCAGCGGGTATCGGCTACGACTGGACGGGGATGTCCTATCAGGAACGTCTGTCCGGTAACCAGGCCCCTGCCCTGTACGCCATTTCACTGATCGTGGTGTTCCTGTGTCTGGCAGCGCTGTACGAGAGCTGGTCGATTCCGTTCTCCGTTATGCTGGTTGTCCCGCTGGGCGTTATCGGCGCGCTGCTGGCCGCAACCTTCCGCGGCCTGACCAACGACGTATACTTCCAGGTGGGCCTGCTAACAACCATTGGCCTGTCGGCGAAGAACGCGATACTTATCGTTGAATTCGCCAAGGATCTGATGGAGAAAGAGGGCAAAGGGCTGATTGAAGCGACGCTTGAAGCGGTCCGTATGCGTCTGCGTCCAATCCTGATGACCTCTCTGGCGTTTATCCTCGGGGTTATGCCGCTGGTTATCAGCTCCGGCGCGGGCTCCGGCGCGCAGAACGCCGTAGGTACGGGCGTAATGGGCGGCATGGTGACCGCGACCGTTCTCGCGATCTTCTTCGTACCGGTGTTCTTCGTGGTGGTACGCCGCCGCTTCAGCCGTAAGAATGAAGACGTTGAGCACAGCCATTCGGTAGAACATCACTGATACCGGTTTCACATCCTAAAAAGGCCGCAATAGCGGCCTTTTTTACGTCGATAAAAATCATCAAATACGCTTATTGCGCCTTTATTTATTTTTTGCCTCGCGATTAGGCACATCATAATTAATGGATAATGTTTTGAACTTTTTTTAATTCTCTAATTTTAAAGGCTCTCTTAAGACATTAGGAATATTCCTGGTGGCTTAGGCGACTCTGGCGAAAGCTTCATCTGAAAGAACGTGCTAACGTAATGAAACTTAAGGATGCCTTAATGGCGCTCGTTTAAAATAGAACGATAGACTCTCCGTATGTGAACATTTGCGTAGAGGCTCGCAGCACCGCGTTTTAATTGTAATTTTTCGTAATAGCGCGATGAAATCTTGATCAGAGTGACATATAGTTAGAGGTATCAGGAACACAGCACCCATGATGTTAAGTATGTGGTATCCATCCCGACCTTAAAGCTCGGTGAGTAAGAAATCACTCAAAAGGGGATGCGCTATGGACGAGTACTCGCCAAAAAGGCATGATATCGCGCAGTTGAAATTTCTCTGCGAATCCTTGTACCATGACTGCCTTGCCAATCTTGATGAAAGCAACCATGGCTGGGTGAACGATCCAACTTCTGCTATCAATTTGCAGCTCAATGAACTGATTGAGCATATCGCGACCTTCGCACTTAATTATAAAATTAAGTACAATGACGATAATAAATTGATTGAGCAAATTGACGAATATCTGGACGACACCTTTATGTTGTTCAGCAGCTACGGCATTAATGCACAGGATTTACAGAAATGGCGAAAGTCCGGGAACAGACTATTCCGCTGTTTCACCAATGTGAGCAGAGCTAACCCTGTTAGCCTTTCCTGTTAAAATTATTACAATTATTAAGGTAAATTTATGTCTGATAAACCACTCACTAAAGTCGATTATTTGATGCGCTTACGACGTTGCCAGTCAATTGACACACTCGAGCGCGTCATTGAAAAAAATAAATATGAGCTCTCTGACAATGAACTGGCTGTATTTTATTCAGCCGCTGACCATCGTCTTGCAGAGTTAACCATGAATAAGCTGTATGACAAGATACCGTCTTCTGTGTGGAAATTTGTACGTTAAATCCTGATCGGTGGCTGTAGAGTTCTACGTCGCAGTATGTAGCAGAATTTACCTTTCGAGTTATCCCCCCCGGATGAAAAGACAGGCCCCTTTGGCAAAGTGCTTTGCGACAATAAAGTTGTGATTATTGTCACACCCGCCTTTTGGGAACGTTCCCTTTCCGGTATCTCTCCGTTACCCTGTAGAGAAAATGGACACCGCTGGAGAGGTTACAATGAGTATTGAAAAGCAAAAGATGATTGCCGGGGAACACTACCGCCCCGGTGACGAAACGTTACGCGCCGACCGCATCCGCGCTCGCCATCTGATTCACCGCTATAACCATACCGCTCCCGATGAAAAAGCCGAACGTAAGGAGCTGCTTGCCGCCCTGCTGGGCCGCGGTGAAGGCGCCTATATAGAACCGAGCTTCCGCTGCGATTACGGCTATAACATTTTCCTCGGCAAGGATTTCTACGCCAACTTCGACTGCGTGATGCTGGACGTCTGCCCTATTCATATCGGTGATAACTGCATGCTCGCGCCGGGCGTGCATATCTATACGGCAACCCATCCTGTGGACCCGGTCGAGCGAAACAGCGGCGTAGAGTTTGGCAAACCGGTGACCATCGGCCATAACGTCTGGATCGGCGGGCGCGCGGTCATTAACCCGGGCGTAACGATCGGTGACAACGCGGTGATTGCGTCAGGTGCCGTTGTGACGAAAGACGTTCCGGCCAATGCGGTCGTGGGCGGCAATCCGGCGAAGGTGATTAAAATGCTTCAGGCGTAGCGAGCAACTGTTATGGTCTTTCAGCCAACAACTGTTACTTTTTCAGGCTGAACCGCTCCTCTAAAATGGGCAGATCCCCTGTATTTTCACGATTCATGAAGGCAAAAAATGACAGAGATACAGCGCCTGCTCACTGTAACCATCGACGACCTGAATACCCGCGAAAAGCGCGACAATCGCCCGCGCTTTAGCATCAGCTTTATCCGTAAACATCCGGGTCTTTTTATCGCCATGTACGCCGCCTGGCTAGCAACGTTGATTGTGATGCTCAGGTCCGAAACCCTGGTGGACTCGGTCTGGCTGCTGGTGGTGCTGTTCGTGGTGTTTAACGCGTTCTTCTTCTTCGACGTTAATCCGCGCTACCGCTATGAAGATATCGACGTGCTTGATTTTCGCGTCTGCTACAACGGCGAGTGGTATAACACCCGCTTTGTGCCTGAAGAGCTGATTGACAGCATTATGCGTTCTCCTGCGGTAGACGCGACGCAGAAAGAGAAGCTGCAGAAAATGGTGTCGACCAAGGGCGAGCTTTCGTTTTATGACGTTTTCACGCTTTCCCGCCCGTCTGCTGCCCAATCACCTGCTGTAAGCGTCGGATAGCCGACGCAAACTGTGACGCAGAGGTATTACCGTATCCGATAACCAGGCCGGTTTGCCCCTGCTGACTATCCAGGTAGTACCCGCTCAGTGCAGCGGGCGCCAGCTGAAAAGCCCGCGCCTGCTGAACAACCGCCACATCGTCAATCCCGTCAATCGCCACCGTCAGGTGCATTCCGCCCTCCCCCGCCAGCACGCGATGCGCAACGTGAAGCTCTGCATCGATCGCCTCGCGCAGCTGCCGATAGCGCTTGCGGTAGAGCCGACGCATCGCGGCAAGGTGGCGGGCGTAATGGCCTTCTTCTATAAACCGCGCCAGCGTGCGCTGCTCGGCGCGATGGCCGCCCCGCAGCAGCGCGCCGATGGCTGGACGCGCGGCGTTCGCCAGCGCCGGAGGAAGCACCATAAAACCAATCCGCAGGGACGGAAACAGCGTTTTACTGAACGTGCCGAGATAGACCACGGGCGCATTTTTCACCATCCCGAGCATGGCGGGCACAGGCTCGCCGGAATAGCGAAACTCGCTGTCGTAGTCATCTTCAATAATCCATGCGCTGTGCCGCTGGGCCAGCGCCAGCAGCGCCAGACGGCGGCGCGCGCTGAGCACGCTGCCGTAGGGAAACTGGTGCGAGGGTGAACTGAAAATCAGCGCCGGAGGAGGAAGCGTTAACCCCTCCCAGCACATCCCCTCTTCATCGACGGGGATACCGGCCATCGCCAGCCCCGCTTTGGCAAAGGCGCTTTTCGCTCCGGCGTAGCCCGGATTTTCCACCCACGCCACGTCGCCGGGCTCGCTCAGCAGCTGGGTACACAGGTTAACGCCCTCGAGCGCCCCCTCGGTGATGATGACCTGCCCGGCATCGCAATCAATGCCGCGCGACAGCGCCAGGTGGCGGGCAATCGCCTCGCGCAGGAGCGGTTCCCCCGCCGGATCGCCATAGCCCAGCAGCGCGCTTCCCTGCTCGCGCAGCACGCGGTCGTACAAGCGCCGCCACAGCGGCAGCGGAAAATAGTTAATGGCTGGCGTACCGGGCGTCAGCGCAGGCACCGGCGTATCTCTCGGCGTGGGGCGTGGGAGCCGGGCCACGCGTTTAGCCAGCTTCACGGAGGGCTCGGACAATGCGCCTTCAGGCGCGCGATAAACCTGCGCAGCCACCCGGGTGCCCTGCCTGCTGCGGTGCAGATACCCTTCAAGCGTCAGCTGCTCAAGCGCGGCATTCACGGTATTGCGCGACAGGGAGAGCTGTCGCGCAATAACGCGCGACCCCGGCAGGCGGCTTTCGGCCTGAAGCCTGCCGCACAGGATCGCCTCCCGAAGCGCGAGATAGAGCGCTCGCTGCAGGGTCTCCGCGCCGCGCTGCGCCAGCGCGGCGTGCATCAGGGTGTAAAAGTCATCGCCGGGTATATTCATTTTGCTCTCCGTGGTACCACCAGAACATACCCCGGTGGTTCTTTTTAAGGAACCAGATTTTCCATAATCTGGCGATCTTATCCCCCAACGAGAGCTAACAATGAATACGTTGAATCAGTTTGGACAGCCCGTGGGCGTCGCGCTCGTCGACTGGCAGCCGCGCCCTCATCCTGCCCGCGTAACGCTAAGCGGACGCTACTGTCGGCTCGAGCCGCTGAGCGTGGCGCACGCCGACGCGCTGTTTAACGCCTATCGGCTGGCTGAAGATACCCGAAGCTGGACCTGGCTGCTTCGCGAGCCGGACGCCACCCCGGACGAGTTCACCCGCTGGGTCGCGAGCGTGTGCGAACTGCCCGATCCGATCCACTTCACCGTGATCGATAATAAAACACAGGCCCCCGTGGGGACGCTCGCGCTGATGCGCATCGATCCTAAAAACGGCGTGGTCGAAGTGGGACACGTGCACTTTTCGCCCCTGCTCAGCCGCACGCCGATGTCGACCGAGGCGCAGTTTCTGCTGATGCAGTATGCGTTCGAGACGCTGGGCTATCGTCGCTACGAGTGGAAATGTAACAGCCTGAATGAACCGTCGCGGCGCGCGGCGCTGCGCCTGGGGTTTCAGTATGAGGGGCGTTTTCGTCAGGCGCTGGTCGTGAAGGGCCACAACCGGGATACGGACTGGTTTTCGATTATCGACAGCGAGTGGCCGGCGCTTTCGCAGGCGTTTCAACGCTGGCTTGCCAACGACAATTTTACCGACGATGGCAAGCAGCGAAGAACCCTGGAGAGCTGGCGTGAAGCGCGCGTTTAGCGTCTTTTTTTACGTCCCTGCACCGCTTTAAAACGCGGGTTAGACTTACAAATGACGTACAGGCGCCCTTTGCGCTTAACGATCTGGCAGTCAGGATGGCGCTGTTTTGCGCTGCGCAGCGAGTTAAGTACCTGCATGATTAGCCTCGCTTCGCGTTAAGAAAGCCGCCAAAACGCTGGCGGAAGCGGGCCGCACTGCCTTCCGTCGAAAACGTTTTCTGCTTGCCGGTATAGTACGGATGCGATTTTGATGACACCTCGATGGTGATATAGGGATAGGTTTCACCGTCGAGCTCAATTTCGCGGTCGGTTTTGATCGTCGAACCGACTTTGAAATATTCGTTGGCGCTGGTGTCGTGGAAAACCACGGTGCGATAGGCAGGATGAATATTCGGTTTCATAATTGGCCTTTTGTTTTGTTATAACATAACAAAAGAATAGCGAAGCTTTTCGCCAAAAACAACCCCTTTCCGATCGGGAATATCATCCGATCCCTGCCACCGCTACAAGATCAATGTTTTCTCATGCTATAACTGTATCATTTCACGGTGAAATTATTTCTCCTCAGGCAAACGTCGTCGCTGCCCGGGAGCGGGCGCAAGAGGAAGGAACGGCAGCATGAAAACCCGACATCTGGTCAGCCTGGTCACAGGGATTTTGATCTTGTCCGTACTACTCCCCATCTGCCTGAGCATCTGGCTGGCGCATCGCCAGGCGGAAGAGGAGTTTATTGATACGCTCGATAACTACGCATCGCGCGTGCTGCTGCGCACGGACAGGGTTGTTGACCAGGCCAAAGATGCCCTGACGCAGCTGCAGCGCTCCAAAGGCGTCCCGTGCAGCCGTCAGCACCTGCGCGAGATACGCCAGGTGGCCTTTTCTCGTCGCTATATTCAGGAAGCCATTTACGTCGAAAACCTCAGGCCGATCTGCTCCTCCCTTGAGCAGAACAGCAGCGGCGTTCCTTTCCCGCCGCCCATGCGCCGCACCTCCGACGGCTACAGCGCCTGGATTACGCCACAAAACGATCTCGGCTTTCATCACTACATGGCCGTGCTGGGGAAAGGAAATTACCTCGTCATGATCGACCCGGCCTCGCTGGTGGACGTGATCCCCTTCGGGACGATCGCCATCGACGCCGCCCTGATCGGGAACACCAGCCACCTTGTTTTTGCCAGCAGCAGCGCGCTTAACCAGCACGTTCGGCTGCTGATGGAAAGCAGAGCGCTGGCGCAGCTTGAGTATGACGGGGCGATGTATATCCGCAAGGCCATCCCGGAGCTGGGCATTGCCGTTATCGCGTGGGCGCCTTTAAAACCGCTGGCCGAAAGCTGGCACAAGCAGCTGCTCTTTTGGCTCCCCTTCGGCATGCTGGTTAGCCTGATCGCCGCCCTCTTCGTGCTGCGGATCCTGCGCCGCCTGCAGTCCCCGCGCAACCGCCTGCTTGACGCACTCAACAGCCGCGATTTTATCGTGAACTACCAGCCCATCGTGGCGTTAAACAGCGGAAAAATAGCGGGCGCGGAGGCCCTGGCCCGCTGGCCTCAGCCTGACGGGAGCTATCTTTCACCGGAAATCTTCGTTCCGCTGGCGGAGCAGACGGGGCTCATTTCGCAGCTCACCCAGCTGGTTATCGAAAAAGTCTTCGAAGACATGGGGAGCTGGCTGCATTTACACCCGGAGCAGCATATCTCGATTAACCTCGCCCCCGCGGATTTAACCTCCGGCAGGCTGCTGCCCTTGCTGCACGACCTTCTGAATAAATGGGGCGTTCATCCCGGACAGATTGCCCTTGAGCTCACCGAGCGCGGCTTTGCCGATCCCAAAGTGAGCGCCCCGGCGATTGCCGCTTTCCGCCGCGCGGGCCACGCCGTTTACATTGACGACTTCGGCACCGGCTATTCCAGCCTCAGCTATCTGCAGGATCTGGACGTCGATACGCTGAAGATCGACAAGTCCTTCGTGGACGCGCTGGAGTACAAAAACGTCACGCCGCACATTATCGAGATGGCAAAATCGCTGAAGCTGACCATGGTGGCGGAAGGCATTGAAACGGAAGGCCAGCTTGCCTGGCTGCGCCGCCACGGCGTCCAGTACGGGCAAGGCTGGTACTACAGCAGGGCGCTGCCAAAAGTGGAATATATCTTCTGGGCCGAGCGCAACCTCGCCCCGCCGCCGCAGGCCTGACGGCGGCGGGGCGCGGACTAGCGCGGCGCTTGCTGCCAGTTAAACGCATAGCGCAGCCGGCGCGCTGGCAGCAGAAACTCCGGTGAAACGCTCGGGCTCCAGGAGTCGTCCCCACCCAGCCCCATATGGAAGGCGTCCAGGCTCAGCCAGCAGCCCGGCTCTTCGCGCAGCAGGTGCTGATGCGTCGTCACGTGCAGCTGCTTCTGGCCGTAGCGGCTCAGCGAGAAGTTGAAATCCCCCTGAAGCTGATGCCCGGCAAACGCCAGCTCGCGCGTGTCGCAGCGCAGGCCGTTCTCCGTTGGGAAGATGTAGGGCGTATGCAGCGCGGCGAGCGGTAACGTCCAGCGCCCGTGCTGCGCCGCCAGCTTCCGGTCCGGGTAGTTTTCCAGCGGCCCTTTGCCAAGCCAGGATACCGTTTCCGGCGCCTGCGCAAGCTGAACGCTCACGCCCACGCGGGCGGGCTCGGGAATATCGGACGCGACCAAAACCGTCAGGTCAACGTGCAGCGCGCCGCGGGCGTCCACCCGCCAGACCTTGTCGCTCTGGAATAGCGCCTTGCCGCGATATTCCCAGACGTGGCGCGTTGTCACCACCACCTCTTCCTCCCGCTGCTGCGCTTCGCACTGCAATACGCGCGGCGACATCTCATACATGCCCGCCGCCTTCCAGCGCTCAACCCAGGCGTTCGGATCGATGCGCGTGGCCTCGCTGACGCCGATATCGTTATCCAGCGGCGCGCGGGTGAAATTATCCGTCAGCGGCGAAAGCAGCGTCTCCACGCCGTGGTTCCACCACTGCGTCAGGCTGCCGGAGGCTCGGTCGAACCGCCAGCGCTGCTGCTGATGGACAACCTCAAACGCGTCGGCGTGCTCCGACAGTGCCCCAGGCGTTCCCCCGCGCGCCGGTGGCGCGACGTGCATCGGTGCCGGAAGCTGCCACTGATCCCAGGCGCAGCGGTGTCCGGCCGGTGACCACGGCGTAGCCCGCGGCTGAAACACCTCTACGTTAAGCCAGACCTCGCCCGGCGCGGCATCCCATTCTGGCAAAACGATTTCCACGCGCTGCGTGCCCTGAGGCGCAATGTCCAACGCCACCTCACCGGAGGCAAGTATCAGGCCGTCGCGGGCAACGGACCATCTGAGGCGCTCGTTGTCGGTCGTGCGGAACAGATAGTCGCTGTGCACCTCAACCACCCGCGGCGAGGCGCTGGCCCGCGTAAAGGTGAATAACTGCTGGGCGCGCTGCGCTTCGAACAGCGCCGGATGCGGCGTCCGGTCCGGGAACACCAGTCCGTTCAGGCAGAACTGGCGATCGTTCGGCCTGTCGCCGAAATCCCCGCCGTAGGCCCAGAACGCCCGGCCGTCGTCGTCCTTCTTCGTCAGCGCCTGATCGACCCAGTCCCAGACGAACCCGCCCTGCAGGCGCGGGTGGTCGCGAAACGCCTGCCAGTATTTGGCAAACCCGCCAAAGCTGTTGCCCATCGCGTGGGCGTACTCGCAGAGGATCAGCGGGCGCGCTTCGTCCGGCATGCCGATCCATTTCTTAATCGACCATTTCGGGACCGCCGGGAACGGCTGATCCTCGTCGACGCGGGCGTACATCGGGCAAACGATATCGGTCGCCGCCGTATTGGCCCCCCCTCCTTCATACTGCACGGGACGCGTCGGATCGGTGCTTTTCACCCAGCGGTAGAGCGCGTCGTGATTCGCACCGTGCCCGGACTCGTTGCCGAGCGACCAGATGATAACGGAGGGATGATTCCGATCGCGCTGCACCATCCGCGTGACGCGCTCGCTCATGGCGGGCAGCCAGCGGGGATCGTCGGCAAGGCGGCTCATCGGCACCATGCCGTGGGTCTCAATATTGGCCTCGTCCACCACGTACAGGCCGTAGCGGTCGCAGAGGGTGTACCAGAGCGGATGGTTGGGATAGTGCGAGCAGCGAACGGCGTTGAAGTTGTGCTGCTTCATCAGCTCAATGTCGCGGCGCATCGTTGCCTCGTCCATGACCTGGCCGTTTTCCGGGTGATGCTCATGGCGGTTGACGCCGCGGATCAGCAGCGGTTTACCGTTCAGCTTCAGCAGCCCGTTTTCGATCGCCACGCGGCGAAAGCCGACGTCGCAGGCTTCGGTTTCGAGCAGCTGATTCTGCGCGGTGCGCAGCGTCATCGTCAGGCGGTACAGTGAAGGCGTCTCCGCGCTCCACAGCGCCGGTTCCTCAACGGGCATCGACACCGTGAGCCGCTCCGCCCAGCCTCCGCGCTCGTCGACAGCGGCTGAGCCCGCCCGCCGCGCGACGCTGGCGCACCGCTCGTCGTCGCGCCAGAGCGTGCATTCTACCTCGCACTCCGCGTAGCGCGGGCCCGCCAGCGCGATATCAACCTTCAGGACCGCCCGATCGCACTCGGCGTTCAGGTCAGTCGTAATGTGGTAATCGGCAATATGCGTTTCAGGCTTATGCAGCAGCGTGACGTCGCGGAAAATGCCGCTCATGCGCCACATGTCCTGATCTTCCAGATAGCTTCCGTCGCACCAGCGCAGCACCATGACGGCAATGCGGTTCTGCCCCGCGCGGAGGACCGCCGTGAGGTCAAATTCGGCAGGCAGGCGGCTGTCCTGGGAATAGCCGATCCACTGGCCGTTGCACCACAGGTGGAAGGCCGAGTTAACGCCGTCGAAGACAATCCGGGTTTGCCCCTGCGCCAGCCAGGCGCTATCCACATCAAATGTGAGCGAGTAACAGCCGGTCGGATTTTCTGCCGGTACGAACGGCGGATTGACGGGAATCGGATAGGTTACGTTGGTGTAGATGGGCGTATCGAAGCCCTGCATCTGCCAGTTTGACGGCACGGGCATGGCGACGGCCTCGGCGCAGTCTTGCGCAACCCACGCCTCCGGCACGCGTTCCGGCGCGGCATAAAAATGGAAGCGCCACTCGCCGTTCAGCGAGCGTCGGCTCTGCGACGGCGCGTCCTTTCTCGCGAGCGGCTCATCGCGCCAGCTGTGAAAAGGCGGGTGTGCGGCCAGGCGATTCCACTGGGTAACGCCGGGGTTTTCCCAGTCCCGACGGGCAAGAAGTGCGCTGAGGGTCAGCGGGGGTAACGTGGACATATTAACCTCTTTGCGAAGCGCTCACAATTTGAAGCAACATGCCCTGGTAATGAAGTGCGGTAAAGCCCGCGCGTGCAATGAAGCGAGTCAGATCACAAAGTCTTATTCCCGCGCCAGCTGTTCGGCAAGGATCGCAAGGCTGCGAAGCTGCTGCGCGAGCGCTTCGCGATCGGCCTGCCGCGACGCCCGGGGCGCAGACGAGTGGCGGGCGATCAGCGTGACGGGAAGCTGAACCTGCCAGCAGCGATCGGCGTCGATCGGTGCGAGCAGCCACTCAACGCTGCGCTCCCCCGCGTCACGAAACGCCTGGCGCACCGTGGTCAGCGGCGGAGAAAACCACGCGCTGTCGGCCGTATCGTCAAAACCAACGATGGAAATTTGGCCGGGAACCGCCAGCCCCTTTTCCGCGCAGGCGCGCATAACGCCGAGCGCCATCTGATCGTTAGCCACCAGGATAGCCCCCGGCAGCGCCGCGCCCGAAAGCAGCCGGTGCCCCTTCTCATAACCGGAGGCTGCGCTCCAGTCTCCGCTCACAATTCCCGCCGGTTCAAGCCCGGCCTGCCCTAGCGCCGCTTTCCAGCCCGCGAGGCGCGCCCGTGCGGACACCGAGCTTTCCGGCCCGCTCAGCAGCGCGATTCGCTGATGGCCGAGGCCAAGCAGGTGCTCAACGCCGAGCCTCGCCCCTTCGTCCGCGTTGAAAATCAGACTATGAACCCGCGCCGAGGGCGCAACGTCCAGAAACAGCACCGGCACCGGCGCGGCCGTCTCGCGCAGCGCCTCGGCGTGCGCGTCGTCCAGCGGAACGTTCACCAGCAGCGCCTCTACCCGCTGGGACAGCAGCTCCTGCAGCGCGCCCTGGCACTGCCCGGCAGATCCCACCATGGAGATCAGCACGCTTGCCCCCCGCTCAACCGCGCGGGATTTTACCGCCGAGACGATTTGCGACGGGGCGTGCAGGGCCAGGTCGGTGGTGATCAGCCCCAGCGTGCGGCCGCGCTTGCCCGCCAGCTGCTGCGCGCCGCGGTTGGGCACGTAGTGCAGCTCCGCCATCGCCTGCTGCACCTTTTCCCGCGTCCGGTCAGACACGTGATCCGCGTCGTTAAGCACGCGGGAAACCGTTTGATAAGAGACGCCCGCCAGGCGGGCGACGTCATAGAGCGTGATAGCTTTCATGCTTTCCTGCATCGCCAGAAGAGATGCCGCTATTCTGGCACAGCAGCGTGGCTAAAGCTTGTGAGCGCTTCGCAGAATTAAACAATACGCTCGGGTTCGGCTAGCGCCCGCGCCCGCGGCTTATGGCGAAACCACGGCAGGCAGAGCTGGATCAGCGGGCCGATGGTCAGCGCATAGAGCACCGTTCCCACGCCGAACGTTCCGCCCAGCAGGCAGCCGATCAGCAGTACGGAGACCTCAATCGCCGTGCGCACCACGCGGATCGACCAGCCGAAGCGGGCGTGCATGCCGGTCATCAGGCCGTCTCGCGGCCCCGCGCCAAACCCCGCGCCGATATACATCCCGGTGGCGATCGCATTCACGACGATCCCCGAGACTAGCAGCGCGATGCGGATCGGCAGCGAGGCGATGTCCGGGATCAGCGCCATCGACGCATCCGCCGCGAGGCCAATGCAGATCACGTTACTGATCGTCCCAAGACCGGGCAGCTGCCGCAGCGGGATCCACAGCAGCAGGACCAGCGCGCCCGTCACGATGATCACCGTGCCGATGCTCACGCCCAGCTGCAGCGCCACGCCCAGGTGAAATACATCCCACGGATCGACGCCCAGATCCGAGCGGATAAACATTGCGGTCGACAGGCCGTAAAGCCCCAGGCCGACGTAAAGCTGAATCAGACGACGTACCATTTTTTCTTCTCCCAAAAATCAGGCTTTCATCATCGGTGAAATTGGCTCTATGATTAATGTCCAGTTTTCAAATAGTGGACTGCATATGTCAGCTCGTCGTTTCGGTAGTCAGTCTTTGGTGCGCCTGCTGGGCAACTGGCAGCATCCCGGTTCCCGCACGCCGCTGTGGCGCCAGCTGGCGGACGCGCTGCGCATGCTCATTCTGGACGGCAGGCTGGCGCTGCACACGCGCCTGCCGGGCGAACGGGAGCTCGCCGCCGCGCTGGAGGTTAGCCGCACCACGATCGGCAGCGCGCTGGGGCTTCTGCGCGAAGAGGGTTATCTGGAAAGCCGCCACGGCAGCGGGTCGCGCGTGATTTTGCCGGACTCGCACGCCGTCCCGACGCTTTCAACCGCCAGCGCGGCGCTGGATCTTTCCACCGCCGCGCTCGGCGCCGGGCCTGAAATTCACCAGGCCTACAGCCACGCGCTCACCGCGCTTGCGCAGCACCTGACGCTGACGGGTTACGATCAGCTGGGGTTGCCCGCCCTGCGCCAGGCGATAGCGGACCGCTACGCCGCGCGCGGGCTGCCAACGCGGGCCGATGAGGTAATGGTGGTGAACGGCGCGGTGAGCGGCTTTGCGCTGGTTTTGCGGATGATGACCGGACCCGGCGATCGCGTCGTGGTCGATCATCCTACCTACGCGCTGGCGATTGCCGCCATTCAGGGGGCGCTTTGCCGCCCGGTTGGCGTCTCGCTGCCCGAAACGGGATGGGACACCGATGGCTTCGCCGCCACCATTGCCCAGACGGCTCCTCGCCTGGCCTACCTGATGCCTGATTTCCATAACCCGACGGGCCGCTGCATGGACGTTCGAACGCGCCAGGCGATAGCAGACGTTGCGGCGCAAACCCGCACCGCGCTGGTGGTGGACGAAACAATGGTAGACCTGTGGTTTGATGCGCCGCCGCCGCCCCCGCTGGCCTCTTTTAACCCTGAGGCCACGGTGATTACGCTCGGCTCAACCGGCAAAAGCTTCTGGGGAGGATTGCGCCTTGGCTGGATCCGCGCCTCGTCGCGCACGATAGCGATGCTGGTTCAGACGCGCGACGCGATGGACCTGGGCTCGCCGCTGCTGGAGCAGCTCGCCACGCAGTGGCTGATTGAGCATGCCAACGAATTTCTCCCCGCGCGTCGAAACATGCTGGCGGAACGGCGCAACCGGTGCAGGGCGCTTTTGCGCGAGCATTTTCCCGACTGGACGTTTCACGAGGCCGAAGGCGGCCTGTCCTACTGGATTGCGCTACCGGGCATGCAGGCCACGCAGCTGGCGGCCCGTGCAGAAACGATCGGCATCAACCTCGGCACCGGGACGCGGTTTGGCCTTTCGGGCGCGTTCGATCGTTATTTACGCATGCCTTTTTCACTTCCGCCGGAGGAATTAGAGCAGGCGCTGTTAAAAATCAAGCCGCTGTGGCTGGCGCTCAATAATGCGGGCCCCACCATCAGGCGAAGTGTGGTTTGAAATAAAAACTGCTGACTGTAGCAGATGCAGTCAGCAGTTTTCACAAACAGGAATTCAGTGTTGAGGAGGAATCGGGAAGCCTTTCAGTGAAATAACAAAATTATCCCCGTCTTTCTTTATTTTGGCACCGGTGTCACACCAGTCCGACGCAATACGAAAGAACTCATCGCTTCCGACGTTCCAGTCAAGCCGGACGTGTTTAACATAGCCGGAGCGTAGAAGGTCGCAGGCTTCTTTGTAATCGTGGGCGTTTGACAGTTGTTGTTTCATTTTCTCTTCTTCAGAAGTTTACGTAGTGCTTTGATTTCTTTAGGAGTAAATGGAGAAACACTCTCTTCTTCCGTATGCTGATTATCGATATCCTCTTCCGATACTCCCGCCTCTGCTTCCGCTTCAAATGCCAGCAGCAGCAGCTTCTCTGTGGTCACGCTGAGGTTCTCATTGTTCACTTCAGCGTAGTGGCGAAGTCTTTCTTTTAGCGCTTCATCGATTTTAACGTTTAATACCGCAGTCGCCATGATGGTCACTTCCCTTCGGAATAAGTGCTTAATTAAATACACGAACGTGAGGCGGTAATCCAGACATATCTTTTTTGTTTATGACGGAGAAATTACGGCCAAATATAAAATGACACGCGTTTATTTCATCTTTATGACAGTAATATTTCAGGTGCATGAACAATATATTAAATATTAATTCAATAACCTTAAATAACGCGCGGATTTATTATCCATTAAAATATAAAGGATATTTCAGTGAAAGGGAGGAAAATCAGGAAGAGCAGAAATGGGTGGGGGCCCTGCCAGCTACATCCCGGCACACACGTCGTCTGCCCTGGCTGCTTCCTTCCGGACCTGACCTGGTGAACAGAGTAGCGTTGCGGGAGAACCAACAGAGCCCCCATTGAGAGCGTTGTTAACCAACGCGCAGCCGCATTATCCCTATGCCGCCCTGCAATTGCAAGCCGCCGCCATCCGTATGCTGGTTTATTGCGCAAACTTGCGCAGTAATCAGGTAATATCTCTCTTTTGCCAATCTGAGTGTCAGACCAGCCTCACAGGAGCCCCCATGGACGTCCACGACTCTTTCCCACAGCGCGTATGGCAGATTGTCGCCTCCATTCCGGAGGGATATGTCACCACCTATGGCGACGTGGCCCGTCTGGCGGGATCGCCACGCGCGGCGAGGCAGGTCGGCGGCGTGTTGAAAAGATTGCCGGAAGGAAGCACCCTGCCCTGGCATCGGGTGGTCAATCGCCACGGAGCGATATCGTTAACGGGTACAGACTTGCAGCGCCAGCGGCAGGCCCTGCTTTCAGAAGGCGTGCAGGTATCGGGTTCAGGACAGATTGATATGCAGAAATACCGGTGGGCGTACTGAAGCCCTCTTCCGCAGAAGAGGGCTGGGCGATTACAGCTGGGTCGGAGGCGTAGGCAGGGACGGCTGATTGCCCTGCGGCGCAACCGGTACTTCCGTCTGCTGCACCGGAACCAGGTTCAGGTCAATCTTCGTACCGCCGTGGTTAACCGCTTCCTGGACCGTATCGGTGATAAACACCAGCTTATCGTTAATGGTCACCGCGGCGCTCAGCAGGATGCGCGCGTTTGGCTTCACGTCCGCTGGGTTATACGGCAGAACGAAGCTGAACGGTGGCTGCTTGCCTTCGGTGCGCACCGCGCGCTGCGCCAGCACTTTCGAAGGTGCATCAGCCAGAGAGGCATCAGACAGCGTTACCGTTAAGACCGCGTCCGGCGGCAGCGCCACTTTCTGTTTGATCCACACCGTACCGGAAACATTTGGCTGCTGAATGGCCTGCTGTGATGGGGCGTTAATCCCGCTTTGACCTGCTGTTGGCACCGGCACATCGGCACTCTTACCGGCACAGGCGGACAGCGCCACCGCAATTGCCACACCACTTACCATAGGCACGAGTTTCATTGAAGTCTCCTTATCATCAATGCACCAGCGGGATCGATCCCATCTGATGTCGTTTCATTCACATAACGTAAACAAGTGTGGCACAAATCACGGATTTATGCCTAATTTCGCCCGGATATTAAGATTATTCTACCCGTCGGACCACTTACATTTCTGGGTTATAATCAGCCTATCTTTTGCCACGGCGTTTACTGAGGACCACTATGAGTCAGGCACTGAACAATCTGCTGACGTTACTTAATCTGGAAAAAATTGAGGAAGGGCTCTACCGCGGGCAAAGCGAAGATTTAGGCCTGCGCCAGGTCTTCGGCGGACAGGTCGTTGGGCAGGCGCTGTATGCCGCAAAGGAGACCGTTCCGGCAGACCGTCTGGTGCACTCCTTCCATAGCTATTTTCTGCGCCCTGGCGACAGCGCAAAGCCGATCGTGTACGACGTTGAGGTGCTTCGCGACGGCAACAGCTTTAGCGCGCGCCGCGTTGCGGCGATCCAGAACGGCAAACCGATCTTCTACATGACCGCCTCTTTCCAGGCGCCGGAGCCGGGCTATGAGCATCAAAAAACGATGCCGCCCGCCCCGTTGCCGGACGATCTGAAATCCGAAACGGAGATCGCCCGCGCGCTCGCCCACCTGCTGCCACCGCAGGCGAAGGAAAAATTCCTGTGCGACAAGCCGCTGGAGATCCGCCCGGTGGAATTTCACAATCCGATGAAGGGCCATACCGCCGAGCCGAAGCGCCAGGTCTGGATGCGCGCTAACGGCACGGTGCCGGAGGATTTCCGCGTTCACCAGAATCTGCTGGGCTATGCGTCTGATTTCAATTTCCTGCCGGTGGCGCTTCAGCCGCACGGCGTCGGATTCCTGGAAAAAGGGATGCAGGTCGCTACCATCGATCACTCGATGTGGTTCCACCGTCCGTTTGATATGAACGACTGGCTGTTGTACAGCGTCGAGAGCACGTCGGCCTCGAGCGCGCGCGGGTTTGTGCGCGGTGAGTTCTACACGCAGGATGGCGTTCTGGTCGCGTCAACGGTGCAGGAAGGGGTGATGCGCAATCGCGGTTGACGTTAAAAAGCCGGGTGGCGGCTTCGCCTGACCCGGCCTACAAAAGCACAACACGCAGGCCCGGTAAGCGCAGCGCCACCGGGCAGCGGACTCTACTCAGGCATTATACGCATTCTCGCCGTGGCTGTTGACGTCCAGCCCCTCGCGCTCCTGCTCTTCCGGCACGCGCAGGCCAACGGTCATGTCCGCCAGCTTGTAGCCGATAAAGGCCACCACGCCGGACCAGACGACGGTGATGGCGATGCTTTCCAGCTGCACCAGCACCTGATGAACCATGGTCACACCCTCCGCGTAGCCCACGCCACCCAGCGATTTCGCGGCGAAGATGCCCGTCATAATACAGCCGATGATGCCGCACACGCCGTGAACGCCGAATACGTCGCAAGGGTCGTCAACGCGCAGCACGCGTTTCAGCGCGGTAACGCCCCACAGGCCCGCCAGACCGGCGACCAGGCCGATAAGCAGCGCACCGCCCACGCCCACGTAACCACAAGCTGGCGTGATCCCGACCAGGCCGGCAATCGCACCGGAACACGCGCCCAGCAGCGACGGCTTGCCGCGAACGGCCCATTCGCCAAACACCCAGGAGAGAATGGCCCCCGCCGTGGCAACAACGGTGTTGACGAAAGCCAGAGCCGCGATTTCGTTCGCCGCGCTGGCAGAACCGGCGTTAAAGCCAAACCAGCCGAAGTAGAGGATCGCGGTACCGGTAAACACCATCGGCAGGTTGTGCGGTTTAAACGCTTCTTTGCCAAAGCCCACGCGCTTGCCAATCAGGTAGGCGCCCACCAGGCCCGCTACCGCGGCGTTGATGTGCACAACGGTACCGCCCGCAAAGTCCAGCGCGCCGTGTGACGCCAGCAGGCCGCCGCCCCAGACCATGTGCGCAATCGGCACGTAAGAGAGGGTCAGCCAGACCACCACGAAAATCAGTACCGCCGAGAAGCGGATGCGCTCCGCCAGCGCGCCGACGATAAGCCCCACGGTGATACAGGCAAACGAGCCCTGAAACGCGACGTGGATATACTGGTAGAAGCTGCCCATCAGCGCGGTCAATTCGATGTTTTTGAGCATCGCCCAGTTGAAGTTGCCGAAGAAGGCGTTGCCTTCCCCGAAGGCCAGCGAATAGCCGTACACCACCCACAGCACGCAGACCAGCGCGAAGGTCACGGCAACCTGGGTCAGCATCGACAGCACGTTTTTACCGCGGATCAGGCCGCCGTAAAACAGCGCAATGCCCGGGATAGTCATGAACAGCACCAGCGCGGTGCAGATCATCATAAAAGCGTTGTCGGCTTTATCCGCCACCGCTGGTGCAGCCATGGCCGCACCCGGCAGCAGCGCTAACGATGCCAGACCTGTTGTCATTTTTGCTATCTTCATTTTCTCGATCCCTATCACTGTGTGCCAGGCGTTAATTACAGTGCCGCTTCGTCAGATTCGCCGGTACGGATGCGAATGACGCGCTGCAGTTCAGCAACGAAAATTTTGCCGTCGCCAATTTTTCCGGTGTAGGCCGCTTTGCTCACCGCTTCAACAACCTCGTCGAGCTGATCGTCAGCAATCGCGACGTCTATTTTCACTTTCGGCAGGAAATTAACGCTGTACTCCGCCCCGCGATACAGTTCGGCATGCCCTTTCTGACGACCGAAGCCTTTCACTTCGGTGACCGTCAGGCCCTGAATCCCCATGGAAGAGAGCGCTTCACGCACGTCTTCAAGTTTGAATGGTTTAATAATCACCGTAACCAGCTTCATAAATCCCCTCCAGTCAGAATTTGCCAATGGCCGCAGCTCGCACGTGAAAGCTATTGCAAGCGGTGTGCCAAAACAGGAATGGAGGTGAATACGCGGTTGAACGCGCGTAAATGCGCGGGAAGGACAGGACGGGCGAAAAAAAACGCACCATGGCAGTGCATGGCGCGTTTCCGTTTTGCACCAACAGCGACGAGCGTCAGCGCATTGCCTGCTTTTAGTGCATCAGGCGCTAAGGGTTTCTTCTTCGCGCGCGCTGGCGGCGAGCTCTTCGCCCGCCAGCTGGAGCTGATACATCTGCCAGTAGCGGCCTTTGGCCTCCAGCAGCTGTTTGTGCGTCCCGCGCTCGACGGCCTGGCCGCGATGCAGCACCAGAATGGTGTCCGCCTCAACGATCGTGGAAAGGCGGTGGGCAATCACCACCAGCGTCGTATGGTCGCGTACGGCGGCCAGCGCCTGCTGGATAGCCTGCTCCGTGCCGGAGTCAATGCTGGCCGTCGCTTCGTCGAGGATCAGCACCTGCGGCGTCTCAATCAGCACGCGCGCCAGCGCCAGAAGCTGCTTTTGACCGACGGAGAGGTTATTCCCCTGCTCGCCCAGCTTCGTATTGATGCCGTCGCTGAACCCGCGCGCCAGCTCCGCCAGCTGCACTTTTTCCAGCACGTCCCAGACCTGCTCCTGGTTATACGGACGGCCCAGCGTGACGTTGGCATAGAACGTATCCGCCAGCACGACCGGATCTTGCTGCACCATCGCCACGCCTTTGCGCAGCACGCCGTGGCTGAGCGAGGCGAGCGGACGCCCGTCCAGGCGGATCTCCCCGTGCGTTAACGGGTAGTAACCCATCAGCAGGCTGGCGAGGGTGCTCTTGCCGCTGCCGGTGTGCCCGACCAGCGCCACGAAGCCGCGCGACGGGACGTCAAGGTTAATGTCCTGGAGCACCAGCCGGTCTTCGCGATAGGCGAACGAGACGTTATCAAACGTGATGCTGCCGCTTTGCAGAGGCCGCTCGTCGCTGCCGTAGGTCTGCCGCGGTCGGTCCATCAGCTCAAACACGCGTTCCCCGGCCACAACGGCCTGCTGCAGCATCGACTGCTGGGTCGTCAGCTCGATCAGCGGCTCGTTAAGCCGCCCAAGATAGCTGATAAACGCGTACAGCACCCCCACCTCAATGGTGCCGCGCGTCGTCAGGCCAAACAGCATCAGCAGCCCGCACAGCACCAGCGCGGAGAAGAGGCTCAGGAGCGGACGCAGCAGGAAGCCGTCAAGGCGCAGGGTTTGCATGCGTGCCATATAGTGCGAGCGGCTGGCCTCGCCCATACGCTCGCCAAACCGCGCCTGCTGGCGGAACTGCTGGATCACGCTCATGCCGTTGATCACTTCGTTAAAGCCGTCATTGATGTCCGCCAGATAGGCGCGCACGCGGCGAACGATCGGCGTGCTGTAGCGCTGGTAAATCACCATCACGATCAGCACCGCCGGGAAGATGGTGATGGCCACCAGCGCCATGCGCCAGTCGAGGCTAAACATCGCCACCAGCATCGCGCCAATCAGCGCCGCGCTGCGCAGCACGGTGGCGACCACGGTGACGTAGAGATCGCGAATGACTTCGGTATCGTTGGTGACGCGCGAAATCACCTGCCCGACCGGCTGGGTGTCGAACTCGCTGAGCGGCTGGCGCAGCGCTGCATCCATCACGTCCGTTCGCAGCTGCTGCACCACGCCAACGGCCGCCCGGTTAAAGAGCAGCGACTGGGCGTAGTGCAGCGAGGCCGCGGTGATTTGCAGCCCCACGTAGGCGACGCCAAGCCCGGCCACCAGCCCCAGCGGCATATAGCTTTTCGCCACCATGTTGTCGATAAAGTAGCTGATGAGCAGCGGGCCGCTCACTTCGGCAATCGCCGCGATCCATAGCAGGAGCACGGCAATCGACAGCGGCTTGCGCCAGGGAGAACCGTACGCCAGCAGGCGCTTGAGCGTTGGCCATAGCTGTCCAAAATTACGCATCTTTCGCCTCCTGACCCTGCTCGGGGGCATCATCCAGCGCTGCTTCGAGCTGCTGGTAGCGGTACATGTCGCGATACCAGCCCGGCTGGTCGGCAAGCTGCTCGTGCTGGCCGCGCTGGGCAATATGCCCGTGCTGAAGCACTAAAATTTCATTTGCTTCCGTCAGCGCAGAAAGACGATGCGCGCTGATGATCACCGTGCGCCCCTCGCCCCACTGGCGCAGGTTGTGCAGGATCTGGTGCTCGGTGCGCCCGTCGACGGCAGAAAGCGCGTCGTCCAGGATCAGGATTTCAGCGTTCAGCAGCAGCGCCCTCGCTATGGAGATGCGCTGCTTTTGCCCGCCGGAGAGCATCACGCCGCGCTCGCCCACTTCCGTTTCATAGCCCTGCGGCAGCCGCAAAATATCCTCGTGCACGCTGGCTAAGCGCGCCACGTGCTCAATCTCCGCCTGCGTTGCCGTCGGGCAGCCCAGCGCAATGTTGTTGGCGATGGTGTCGGAGAATAAAAACGGCGTCTGGCTGACGACCGCCAGGCGGCTGCGCCAGTCGTCCAGCAGCAGCTCGTCGAGCGGAATGTCGTGGAAGCGGATATCGCCCTGCGTGACGTCGAAGTGGCGCTGGAGCAGCGACAGAACGGTGCTTTTTCCGGCGCCCGTTGGGCCGCAAATCCCCAGCATCTGGCCGGGCTGCAGCGTAAAGCTGACGTTTTCGAGCACCGGATGCTCCGCCTGCGGGTAGGTAAACTCGCGAACAGACGCCTGTATCACCCCGCGGCCTTCAGGCAGAGGCCTGCTGCCGTCGTTAACCACCGGCGCTTCGGCCAGCATCGCGCGGATGCGGCTGTAGGCGGCGCTGCCGCGCTCGACGATGTTGAACATCCAGGCGAGCGCCAGCATCGGCCAAATCATTAATCCAAGGTACATCGCAAAGCTGGTCAGCTGGCCGAGCGTCATCGTGCCCCGCACCACCATCCAGCTCCCGCCGCCAATCGCCAGCAGGTTAGCCATACCGATGGCGATATAGATAGTCGGATCGAAACGGGCGTCGATGCGCGCCACGCGCATATTTTTCGCGCCGGTATCCGCCGCGTCTGCGGCAAACAGCGAGGACTGACGGTCCTCCAGCCCAAACGCCTTGATCATGCGGATGCTGGTCATGCTCTCCTGGGTGCGATCGTTGAGCGACGAGAACGCCGCCTGCGCCAGCTTGAAGCGCTCGTGCAGCTGTTCGCCAAAGCGGTTAATCGCCAGGGCCATGATCGGCATCGGCAGCAGCGCCAGCAGCGTCAGCTGCCAGCTGATCTGGGTGGACATGACGATCAGCACCGCACAGCCCATCACCAGCGAGTCCACCAGCGTTAATACCCCTTCCCCTGCGGCAAACACCACGCGGTCCACGTCGTTGGTCGCGCGGGCGATGAGATCCCCGGTGCGGTGGCGCAGGTAAAATTCCGGGTGCTGGCGGCTCAGCTGGCGGTAGAAATCTTCTCTTAGCTCAACGGCCAGCTGGTAGGATGCGCCAAACAGCAGAACGCGCCAGACGTAGCGCAGCAGGTAGACGATGACCGCGGTGAGCACCAGCGTTCCAATCCACATCCACACCCGCGCGGCGGTGTAATGCTGTTCCGTGACGCCATCCACGACGTACCCCACCACCTTAGGCGGGATCAGCTGCAGAATGGCAATGATGATAAGCAGGAATACTGCGCCGAGATAGCGTTGCCATTCCCGACGAAAGTACCAGCTTAGTTGGGCAAATAATCGCACGCGGTCTTTTCCTGAAGGTATTTGACTAAGTTATTCAATGGGTAACGCAGTGGTGTATTTAATCTGTTCCATGGCGAAACTCGAGGTGACGTCGGATAAGCCCGGCACGCTGTTGACCAGCCGCTTGTAGAAATCATCGTAACGCTTCATATCCGCCACCTGAACGCGCATCAGATAGTCGTACTCTCCCGCCATGCGCCAAAAGCCGAGCACCTCCGGCATCTCTGAAACCTGGGTAACGAAGCGGCAGTACCAGTCGCTGCTGTGGTGCTGCGTTTTGATCAGAACGAAGGCCGTCAGGCCAAGCCCCAGCTTTTCGGGATCTAACAGCGCGACGCGGCCCAGCAGGATGCCGTCGTCTTCCAGCTTTTTCAGGCGCTTCCAGCACGGCGTGGTGGTCAGATTAACGGCATCGGCCAGCGCCTGCAAAGAGAGGGTACAGTCGTTTTGCAGCAGTGAAAGCAGCTTGCGGTCAATTTTATCTAACATTCCCACCTCGCAGAGAAAATTTTTCTCCCCTAATTCTATTTTAAAGGCCAGATAGCAACAATTTTTTCTGTGCTATTCGCTATGCTGGGCACAAAATGACAAACGGATAATTACGATGAATACCACCTGGGTTAAACATGCCATCAGCGAGATAAATGCCGACTATCAGCGTTCAGCAGATACCCATCTCATTCGCCTTGCCCTGCCCGGATTTCCCGGCATTCAGCTCTATCTGAAGGATGAGAGCACCCACCCTACCGGCAGCCTGAAGCATCGCCTCGCGCGGTCCCTGTTCCTGTACGGGTTGTGCAACGGCTGGATTAACGAAGGCACGACGATTATTGAATCGTCATCCGGCTCTACCGCCGTCTCCGAGGCCTATTTTGCCCGCCTGCTGGGCCTGCCGTTCATCGCCGTGATGCCCTCCTGCACCGCGAAACGCAAAATCGAGCAGATCGAATTTTACGGCGGACGCTGCCACTTCGTGGAAAGCGCCTGCGAAATCTACGCCGCTTCCGAAATGCTGGCCCGCGAGCTTAACGGCCACTATATGGACCAGTTTACCTTTGCCGAGCGCGCAACCGACTGGCGCGGCAACAACAACATTGCGGACAGCATTTTCCGCCAGATGACCCACGAGCCGCATCCCGTTCCGTCTTACGTGGTGATGAGCGCGGGTACGGGCGGGACGTCGGCCACCATCGGCCGCTACATTCGCTGCCAGGGCTACGATACCCAGCTGATGGTGGTCGACCCGCAGAACTCCGTTTTCCTCGACTACTGGCAAACCCGCGATGCGGCGCTGCGCAGCCCTGTGGGGAGTAAAATTGAAGGAATTGGTCGCCCGCGCGTGGAGCCGTCTTTTATTCCTGACGTGGTGGACGAAATGCTCCGCGTGCCGGACGCCGCCAGCGTTGCAACGGCGCACTGGCTGGAAACGCAGCTGGGCCGCAAGGTGGGAGCCTCCACCGGCACCAACATGTGGGGCGCGCTGCAGCTTGCCGCCCGGATGCGCGAAGAGGGCCGCACGGGCTCGATCGTCACCCTGCTGTGCGACAGCGGCGAGCGCTATCTTGAAACCTATTACAACGATGAATGGGTGCAGGCCAATATTGGCGACATTGCCCCGTGGAAAGCGCAGATTGCCGCGCTGGTGAAATAAAAAAAAAGCCAGGCCGAAGCCTGGCTTGCTGGAAGGGTCTCACTATTCGGGGGAATACGGGAGGTTGTTTTTGTCCAGCCAATGTGTCAAAAAATGGGACACCGCTTCGTTGCGGCAGTGTCCGATAACCGGAAGATGAGGCAGCTCCGCAATGAGCTGCGGCATCGCATTACCCATGATCAGACCACGGCCGACGCTGCCCAGCATCTCGCGGTCGTTCATCGCGTCGCCAAACGCCATACAGTCCTGCATCGTTAAGCCGAGATGGTCGCTCAGTACCGCGAGGGCCGATCCTTTGTTGCACCCTACCGGCAGCACTTCCAGACAATCCACCGCCGAGAACGTCAAATGCGCACGGTTGCCCAGCGCTTCGTTTAGCTGGATGCGTAAACGGCGCAGATCGTCATGATCGCCGCAGAAACAGATCTTGGTCACCGCATGGGCAGGGATCCGGCGCAGGTCGATAAGCTGATATTTAAAGCCGCTGTAGACGTGGGCGTGCAAAAGCTCGGGGATTTCCTGGCCGGTAAACCAGCCTCCGTCGTTGAAAACGTGAACGCTGGCCTGGGTATCCCAGGCGCTGTGGAGAACGATATCTGCCACTTCCGGATTGAGATCTGCGCGGTGCAGCACGTCCCCTTCCACGGAGTGAATGCGCGTGCCGTTGCCGGTGATCAGAAACGCGTCCAGAGAAAACGCGCCCAGCAAATGACGCATCTCCAGCTCGTGGCGCCCCGTAGCAAACGTCAGGGTTACGTCGCGCTCGCGCAGTCGTTTCAGGGTGGCCAGGGTTTTGTCGCCCAGGCGGTGATCGGGCATTAACAGCGTGCCGTCCATATCAAATGCAGCGAGCCGGGCCATAAATACTCCTGAAGTGTGATGCGGTTAACTTGTGCATCAGTATTGCGTGAGATATACGGAAGTAATAGTGAATAGATGAAGATTATTGTTCCGGGTTTATTATGCGCCAGCTTAACCGTCTTAATCAGTACCAGCGCCTTTGGCAACCTTCCGCCGGTGCGCCGCAGCAGGTCACCGTCGCTGAACTTGCCGACCGCTGCTTTTGCAGCGAGCGGCACGTGCGCACGCTGCTGCGTCAGGCCCAGGAGGCGGGATGGCTCAGCTGGCGCGCGCGGTCCGGGCGCGGCAAGCGCGGGGATCTGACGTTTCACGTTACGCCGGATTTCCTGCGCAATACGATGATGGAAGAAGCCTTAAGGAGCGGGCAGCAGCATAACGCCCTGGAGCTGGCCCAGCTTGCGCCCGACGATTTACGCGTGCTGCTGCACCCGTTTCTGGGCGGGCAGTGGCAAAACGATACGCCGACGCTGCGTATTCCGTACTACCGTTCGCTGGACCCGCTTCATCCCGGCTTTCTACCCGGGCGCGCGGAGCAGCATCTGGCCGGGCACGTTTTCTCGGGGCTTACGCGCTTTCACGGCGACGGCAGCGAGCCGGTGGGGGATCTCGCCCACCACTGGGAGGTCTCTCCCGACGGCCTGCGCTGGCACTTTTATATTCGCTCGACGCTGCACTGGCATAACGGCGACAAAATCAGCACGCGTCAGCTGCAGCAAAGCCTGACCGCGCTGCTGGCGCTTCCGGCCCTGAACAGGCTTTTTCAAAGCGTGACGAGCATTGAGGTGACCCATCCGCAGTGTCTGACGGTTCAGCTTCACCAGCCGGACTACTGGCTGGCGCACCGGCTGGCGAGCTACTGTAGCCGCCTGGCGCACCCTGAACAGCCGATGACGGGGAGCGGGCCCTTCAGGATCGTCGCCTACGATCCCGAGCTGGTGCGCCTGGAAAGCCATGAGCACTATCATCTTAGTCACCCTCTGCTGAAAGCCATCGAGTACTGGATCACGCCGCAGCTTTTTGAGCAGGGGCTGGGGACAAGCTGCCGCCATCCCGTCCAGATTGCCATTGGTGAGCCTGACGAGCTGGCCAGCCTCAGAAAGGTCAGCAACAGCACCAGCCTGGGCTTTTGCTATCTCACGCTTAAGCAGGGGCCGCATCTTAGCGAAATGCAGGCGCGGCGGCTGATCAATATCATTCATCTCTCCACGCTTCTGCACACGCTTCCGCTGGATGAAGGGCTGATAACGCCCACCGAGGAGCTGCTGCCGGGGTGGCAGATCCCCCGCTGGACGGATTTAACGGACGTTTCCCTGCCCGACACCCTGACGCTGGTCTACCACCTTCCCGTGGAGTTGCACACCATGGCGAATCAGCTAAAACAGTACCTTGCCCGGCAGGGCTGCGCGCTGAAGGTGATATTTCACGATGCCAAAACCTGGGACGGATGCCAGGCGCTTGCGCAGGCCGATATCATGATGGGCGACCGCCTCATCGGGGAAGCGCCGGAATATACCCTCGAGCAGTGGCTGCGCTGCGACGCGCTTTGGCCGCAGCTTCTGAGCGCGCCGCAATACGCCCATCTGCAGGCAACGCTTGACGCCGTTCAGATCCAGGCCGACGAGCGGGCCCGGCACGCCGGTTTGCAGGCCATTTTCTCTCAGCTGATGGAGAGCGCCGTGCTGACGCCGCTGTTTAACTATCAGTACCAGGTCAGCGCGCCGCCGGGGGTCAACGGGATCCGTCTCAACGCCCGGGGCTGGTTTGATTTCACCGAGGCGTGGCTTCCCGCGCCTAAAGCGTGAAGAAGCTGGTCGCCGCAGTAGCCAGGCGTTACCATGATGTCTTTACCGTAACTGTTGAGATGATTTATGAAACGTGCCGTCGTCGTGTTCAGCGGAGGACAAGATTCCACTACCTGCCTGGTTCAGGCGCTTCAGCAATATGATGAAGTTCACTGCGTCACTTTCGATTATGGCCAGCGTCATCGCGCGGAAATCGACGTAGCGCGGGAACTGGCGTTAAAACTGGGCGCGCGTGCGCACAAGGTGCTGGACGTAACGTTGCTGAACGAACTGGCCGTGAGCAGCCTCACCCGCGACAGCATCCCCGTACCGGACTACGAACCGGACGCCAGCGGCATTCCGAATACCTTCGTCCCCGGTCGCAACATTCTCTTCCTGACCCTGACGGCGATATACGCCTACCAGGTGAAGGCCGAAGCGGTGATCACCGGCGTGTGCGAGACGGATTTCTCCGGCTACCCGGACTGCCGCGACGAGTTTGTGAAGGCCCTGAACCACGCCGTTAATCTGGGCATGGCAAAAGAGACGCGCTTTGAAACGCCGCTGATGTGGCTGGATAAAGCGGAAACCTGGGCGCTGGCTGACTACTGGGGCAAGCTGGATTTAGTGCGTGAAGAGACCCTCACCTGCTACAACGGCATCAAAGGCGACGGCTGCGGCCAGTGCGCCGCCTGTAACCTGCGCGCTAACGGCCTGAATCATTATCTGGCCGATAAGGTCGGCGTGATGACCGCGATGAAGCAAAAGACCGGTCTGAAATAAGTGACGCCACCGTGCTGTCGAAGGGTACATATCGACAGCACGGTTACTCCTCAAAATTACCTAAACGATCATCAGCTCCAGCTTTTCGCGCAGCTCACCTTCCAGCGGCAGCGCTTTCTGCGTTTTGAGATCGATACAGACAAACGTAATCAGCGCGTCGGCCACCACCTGGCCTTCAGGATCCAGCGTCACCACCTGGCTTAACACCCCGCTCTTACCGTTCAGCTGCTGCACCTGGCTGGTTACGGTGAGCACATCGCCCAGCACGGCCGGGCGGCGGTAGTTAATATTGATGTTGACGACCACGAAGGCGATGTTGTGCGCGGTGAGCCACTGAAAGCTGTCGCTGTTTTCCAGTCCGTCCCACCGCGCCTCTTCCAGGAACTCAAGATAGCGAGCGTTATTCACGTGCTGATAAACATCAAGATGGAAACCGCGTACTTTGATTTTTGTCTGCATAGCGCAATAGCCTTTACTGTTGTTATAGGATCAGAGGTCATAACTGGTATGACCTCTTTATCCTGGCAAAATTTTGCCGCAGTGCAAGAAATTGCGCGATTACAGCGCCAGGTGTGAGAGGTTGCGCTCAACCAGCGCGCTGCCCATTCCCGGAACCTGCTTGAGATCGTCGAGCGTTTTGAAAGGGCCATACTCTTCGCGGTAGCTCACAATCGCCTGCGCCTTTTTAAGCCCCACCCCGTTCATTACGCGAGCCAGATCCTCCGCCGAGGCGGAATTGATGCTGATACGCGAGCCATCGTCGTCAGCGGCCTTGCTTGCCGCCACGGCTTTTGTCTGCGCGGGGGTTTGTGCGCCTGCATCAGACTGAGCCTGCGCGGCCTGTGTTTTTGCCACAGGCGTCGCCGCCTGTGCGCCATAGCTCATACCGGCAGTCGTCATCGCCAGCGTAATTAACAGTGCTTTGATTCCACGTTTCATGCTGTTATCTCCTTGTTTGTTGACAGCCACGGCACGATAACCGCACGCGAAAACAGGCACAAACAGCAGATAACAAATGTGGAAAAGGCCGCGAAAGCGGCCTTTAGATTTTGCAGAGCGTTACGAAATTCTGCGAGCAGACGCGTAATTATTGCTGCTGAGTCACTACGTCGCCCAGCTTGATTTTGGCTTCTTTACGCAGGTTGCTCATCATCGCTTCGAAAGCGATCTGGGCATTGTTCTGGGTAATTCCCTGCACCATGGCTTTCTTCTGCGCTTCTGGCAGAGTACCCGCTTTCACTTCGTCCAGCGCCAGCAGAACCACGTTGCCCTGCATATCGGTCGCGGAACCGAAGCTCGGCTTGTCCTTCGCAGGAAGGCTCAGGCTGAACGCCGCCTGGCTGATAGGGTCCTGACCGGTACGGCTCAGGGTTTTCGCCTCACCAAAGCTCAGACCGGCCGCCTTCAGCGCCGCATCGCCTTTGCCCGCTTTCAGCTCTGCCAATACTTTTTCAGCATCCAGCTTCGCCTGCTGCTCGGCTTTGGTGTGTTTCACCTGAGCAATAACCTGCTCTTTCACGTCAGCCAGCGGTTTCACCGTTTCCGCTTTGTGCTCGCTCACGCGAATAACAAACGCGCGATCGCCGTCTACAGTGATGATGTCGGAGTTGCTGCCCGACGTACCGTTTTCGCCAACCAGACCGCCGTTGAAGATAGCGTCAGAAACCGGCTTGAAGTTCAGCTCTTCCGGCAGGTTGTCGTGGCCAAACCAGCCCGTTTCAACCGCTTTAACGCCAGCGGCCTGCTCAGCACCCGCCAGAGATTCGTTGTCGTTGCTCGCCGCATCGCTCACTTTCTGCTGCAGTGCATAGAACGCGTCCAGCGCTTTCTCCTGCTTCACTTTCGCCGCGATATCATCACGAACGTCAGCTAACGGCTTGGTTTTCGCGACCTGAACGTCGTCCAGACGCGCAACTAGGAAGCCCACGGAGGATTTGATTACGCCTGACAGCTGGCCTTTCTCTTTCAGGCCCGCGTTTTTCAGCTCTTCCGGCGTAGTCGCATCTTCCAGCCAGCCCATATCGCCGCCGTTTTTCGCAGAGATGATATCGGTCGATTTTTCCTTCGCTACGGCAGCGAAATCAGCGCCTTTATTCAGCTCGTCCAGTACCGCTTTCGCATCCGCTTCCGTTTTGGTCTGAATTACGCTGTAGCGGTTACGCTGTGGCTGCGTGAACTGGTCCTGATGCTGATCGTAGAAGGACTGAATTTCTGCGTCAGATGCTGTTTCCTGCAGCGCAGCAGCATCAAGTTTGATGTAGCTAATGCGGAACTGTTCTGGCGCAACAAAGCTGTTTTTGTTCTGCTCATAGTACGCGCTCACTTCCGCGTCGCTGACCTGCTGTTTTGCCGCCAGGGCATTCACATCAATGGTCGCTTCACGGACAACGCGCTGCTGTGCGACCAGCGCAGCCAGTTCGTCGGTTTCGCCTTTCAGCATGAAATCCGTGCCGACAACAGCGTTAATCAGCTGCTGTGTCGTCAGCTGGTTACGCAGCGCCTGCGCGTACTGATCGGCCGTCATGCCCATCTGATTCACAATGCTGTTATAGCGCGCGTTGTCGAACTTGCCGTTAGACTGGAAGGCCTGCGTGGAGAAGATCGCTTTTTTAACCTGATCGTCGCTGATGCCCAGCCCAAGGCTTTTGGCATACTGATCCAGCAGCGCTTCGTCAATAAGACGGTTCAGCGTCTGCTGACGCAGCGTTTTCATATAGCTTTCGTTGGCCGCCAGTTCGGAGAACTGTTCGCCAAGCTGCTGCTGCATGCGGTTGCGCTCACCCGCAAAGGCGTTCTCGAACTGCCCGCGACCGATCTCCTGGCCATTCACTTTTGCGGCATAGTTGGCGCTACCGCCGATGAGGTAACTACTCACGCCGGTCAATATGAACGACACGATAATGATACCGAAAATAATCTTGAGCACGAGACTGTTAGCAGCCGTGCGTAAGCTGTCCATCATGGTGTAACTACACTCCGCTGTATGTGACTGGTTACCTGACGCTCACGGAGAATCCTGACCGTCGCGCGTAAAGGCGTATTGTGACAAGAAACCAGGGCGATTGTCAGCCCACAACAAGCATAAACTCGCATAAATCAGCTCTGGACAAACAAAAAAGGCACATCAAATGATGCGCCCTTGTACTTTTCGGCTTCCCTGAAGCGAGAAAGCAATCAGTTTACTGCGTCTTTCAGCGCTTTACCGGCACGGAAGCCAGGTACTTTAGCGGCAGCAATGGTGATCTCTTTACCGGTCTGAGGGTTGCGGCCAGTACGGGCAGCGCGCTCTTTAACAGCAAAAGTACCGAAACCTACCAGTGCAACGTCATCCCCAGCTTGCAGAGATTCAGTAACAGAAGCAATTAAAGCATCTAACGCACGTCCAGCTGCAGCTTTAGAAATATCAGCACCAGCAGCAATTTTGTCAATCAGTTGAGATTTATTCACTGTTCTCTTCCTCTCTTTATAATTTATATCGCGCCTGAATCCTTCACAACGCGACCGCGCAGCAGTTATATCAGGCCTGCCATGAGCTTACAACACCCGTTGTTGATGGCTGACCTAATCAGCAATCTAAATTAGCTATACAAAAAAAGGCTGGCAAGCACGAAATGACTTACCAGCCCTGTTTTTATTGACGCTCTTTGCGCGAGGTCACTATTTTGCGGTTACAACCTGCATTCCGGACGGCTCATTCTGCAGCGCGAGACTCAGAACTTCTTCAATCCGCTTCACAGGGTGGATCTGCAGATCGGCAATCACGTTGTCAGGAATTTCTTCCAGATCGCGTTTGTTCTCGTCCGGGATCAGAACGGTTTTGATGCCGCCGCGATGCGCCGCCAGCAGTTTTTCTTTTAAACCACCAATGGGCAGAACCTGACCGCGCAGGGTAATTTCACCGGTCATCGCCACGTCGGCGCGAACCGGGTTACCCGTCAGGCAGGAGACCAGTGCGGTACACATCGCGATACCCGCGCTTGGGCCATCCTTCGGCGTCGCACCTTCCGGCACGTGGACGTGGATGTCGCGTTTTTCGTAGAAATCAGGGTTGATACCCAGTTTCTCCGCGCGCGCGCGCACCACGGTCAGCGCCGCCTGGATGGACTCCTGCATCACCTCACCCAGCGAGCCGGTGTAGGTGAGCTTGCCTTTGCCCGGTACGCAGGCGGTTTCGATGGTCAGCAGATCGCCGCCCACTTCCGTCCACGCCAGGCCGGTAACCTGACCCACGCGGTTTTCATTGTCCGCGCGGCCATAGTCAAAGCGCTGAACGCCCAGATAGGCATGCAGGTTTTCACCGTTGATCACAATGTGCTTCAGGCTCTTATCCAGCAGCAGCTGTTTAACCGCCTTGCGGCACAGTTTGGAGATCTCACGCTCAAGGCTACGCACGCCCGCTTCGCGGGTATAGTAACGGATGATGCCCACAATCGCGCTGTCTTCAACGGTCAGCTCGCTGGCCTTGAGCGCGTTACGCTCAATCTGCTTCGGCAGCAGGTGCTGCTTGGCGATGTTCAGCTTCTCGTCTTCGGTATAGCCGGAGAGGCGGATCACTTCCATACGGTCCAGCAGCGGAGCCGGAATATTCATGGAGTTAGACGTCGCCACGAACATCACGTCGCTCAGATCGTAGTCCACTTCCAGGTAGTGATCGCTGAATGCCACGTTCTGTTCTGGATCAAGCACTTCCAGCAGAGCAGACGCCGGATCGCCACGCATGTCAGAAGACATTTTGTCGATTTCGTCGAGCAGGAACAGCGGGTTTTTCACGCCCACTTTAGCCATTTTCTGAATCAGTTTACCCGGCATCGAACCGATGTAGGTCCGGCGGTGGCCGCGGATTTCCGCTTCATCGCGTACGCCGCCCAGCGCCATACGGATATACTTACGTCCGGTCGCTTTCGCGATGGACTGGCCCAGAGAGGTTTTACCCACCCCTGGAGGCCCAACCAAACACAGGATTGGCCCTTTAATTTTGTTCACACGGCTTTGTACCGCAAGGTACTCAAGAATGCGGTCTTTCACGCGCTCAAGGCCGTAGTGGTCGGTATCGAGGATTTCCTGGGCCTGACGCAGGTCTTTTTTGACCTTGCTGCGGGCGTTCCACGGAACCTGAACCATCCACTCGATGTAGCCGCGCACGACGGTCGCTTCAGCCGACATAGGAGACATCATTTTCAGCTTCTGCAGCTCGGCTTCCGCTTTCTCTTTTGCCTCTTTCGGCATTTTCGCCGCGTCGATCTTGCGCTTCAGCGCTTCGTTTTCATCCGGCGCGTCGTCCATCTCGCCGAGCTCTTTCTGAATGGCCTTCATCTGCTCGTTCAGATAGTACTCACGCTGGGATTTTTCCATCTGCTTTTTCACGCGGTTGCGAATGCGCTTCTCAACCTGCAGCAGATCGATTTCAGACTCCATCATCGCCATCAGATATTCCAGACGCTCGTTAACGTCGGACATCTCCAGCACGGACTGTTTGTCCGCGAGCTTGAGCGGCATGTGCGCTGCGATGGTGTCTGCCAGACGTGCGGGATCGTCGATGCTGTTCAGCGACGTCAGCACTTCTGGTGGGATTTTCTTGTTCAGCTTGATATAGCCTTCAAACTGGCTAATCGCGGTGCGAACCAGCACTTCCTGCTCGCGCTCGTCAAGCTCAGGCGAATCAAGGTACTCTGCTTTTGCAGAGAAGTGCTCGCCATTGTCAGACAGGGTGGTAATACGCGCACGCTGCAAGCCTTCGACCAGCACCTTCACGGTGCCGTCCGGCAGCTTCAACATCTGCAAAATAGAGGCCACGGTCCCGACGGTGAAAAGATCGTTTACACCCGGCTCATCCGTTGATGCTTCTTTCTGCGCAACCAACATGATTTTTTTATCATGATCCATGGCGGCTTCAAGGCAACGGATAGATTTTTCCCGCCCTACAAATAAGGGTATGACCATGTGCGGATAAACCACCACATCGCGCAACGGCAATACGGGGATTTCAATGCGTTCAGAACGCTCAGGATTCATAGAGCTCTCTCTTAGTTTAGTGTCCGCCAGGTAAACTGGTCATGCGACTGTGCCTCGCACAACCATTAACATGTAATCCAGTATATGGGGATGTATTCCACACATTCAACGCTATGAATCAGGAAAAAGTAAAGGGGAGATAAAATCCCCCCTTTTTGATTAACTGCTTGTATGATTTGGCGAATTATTCGCCAGATGCCTGCTGTGCTTCCGGCTTGCCGTAAATCAGCAGCGGTTTTGTTTGACCGCCAATTACCGATTCATCGATCACCACCTTCTCGACGTCTTCCATAGAAGGAAGGTCGTACATGGTATCAAGCAGCGCCGCTTCAACGATAGAACGCAGGCCACGAGCACCGGTTTTACGCGCCATCGCTTTTTTGGCGATCGCATCCAGCGCTTCGTCGCGGAACTCGAGATCCACACCTTCAAGATTGAACAGCGCCTGATACTGCTTGGTCAGCGCGTTTTTCGGCTCTTTCAGGATCTGAATCAGCGCGTCTTCGCTCAGTTCGTTCAGCGTCGCAACAACCGGCAGACGGCCGATGAACTCAGGGATCAGACCAAATTTGATCAAATCTTCCGGTTCAACCTGCGACAGCAGCTGGCCTTCGTTCGGCTTTTCAGACGTGGATTTCACCGTCGCGCCAAAACCAATGCCGGAGCCGGTTTCAACACGGTGAGAAATCACTTTATCCAGCCCTGCGAAAGCACCGCCACAGATAAACAGGATCTTGGAGGTATCGACCTGCAGGAACTCCTGCTGCGGATGCTTACGTCCGCCCTGCGGTGGAACCGCTGCAACCGTGCCTTCGATCAGCTTCAGCAGCGCCTGCTGCACGCCTTCGCCCGATACGTCACGGGTGATAGACGGGTTGTCAGACTTACGGGAGATTTTATCAATCTCATCGATGTAGACGATCCCGCGCTGGGCTTTCTGCACGTCGTAATCACACTTCTGCAGCAGCTTCTGGATAATGTTTTCAACGTCTTCACCCACATAACCGGCTTCGGTCAGCGTCGTGGCATCCGCCATGGTGAACGGCACATCCAGCAGGCGCGCCAGCGTTTCCGCCAGCAGCGTTTTACCGGAACCCGTAGGCCCGATCAGCAGAATGTTACTTTTACCCAGCTCTACGCCATTGCTGGTATCGCCATTGCGCAGACGCTTGTAGTGGTTATACACCGCCACAGCCAGCACCTTCTTCGCCTGCTCCTGGCCGATGACGTAGTCGTCAAGGTGATGACGAATTTCATGCGGCGTTGGCAGCGCGCTGCGTTCACGGTGCGGTGCGACTTCTTTAATCTCTTCGCGAATGATGTCGTTACATAAATCAACACATTCGTCGCAGATATACACGGACGGCCCGGCAATCAGTTTACGCACTTCATGCTGGCTTTTGCCGCAAAAAGAGCAGTACAGCAGTTTGCCCGAACCATCTTTGCGTTTATCTGTCATGAGTCAAAACCTCTTTTTAAGTTCTTTGTGCCGCACATGACGACGCAAATGCCATTTTCAGACGCAAGCTGCTAGTCAGCAAAATGCCGCCCTACCTTAGTATAGCGGCACACTCGCGTCGCGGGCATCAATTACGATGGGTCAAAATGGAGTCGACTAAGCCGTACTCAACTGCCTCGGAAGCAGAGAGGAAGCGATCGCGCTCGGTATCGCGCTCGATCTGCTCGAGAGGTTGACCCGTATGCTGCGCCATTAGTTCATTCATGCGCGATTTTACTTTCAATATTTCACGGGCGTGGATTTCGATATCCGTCGCCTGGCCCTGATAGCCACCCAGCGGCTGGTGAATCATCACGCGGGAATTTGGCAGGCAGAAACGCTTGCCCTTCGCACCTGCGGTCAGCAGGAACGCGCCCATGGATGCGGCCTGGCCCATACAAATGGTGCTCACATCCGGCTTGATGAACTGCATGGTGTCATAAATAGACATGCCCGCCGTAATCACACCGCCCGGCGAGTTAATGTACAGGTAAATGTCTTTTTCCGGGTTTTCCGCTTCCAGAAAGAGCATCTGCGCCACGATCAGGTTAGCCATGTGGTCTTCCACCTGGCCAGTCAGAAAGATAACGCGTTCCTTGAGCAGACGGGAATAGATATCAAAAGAACGCTCACCGCGTGAGGTCTGTTCAATAACCATTGGCACCAGAGCCATATGGGGTGCAAAGTTATCTCGTTCGCCACTGTATGACATTTCCGTCTCCTGGATCAAAATTGAAAACACCTGCTGTACTGATTGTAACCTTATGGACGGATTATCAGCCAGTCTCATTCATCGTGATTTCATACTTATGGGGTTCACTTCGCCCTATTTCAAGCATAACAATCTTTTGATGTTACGCTAACACCGAAAAGCCGTTTTAGCACTCTTCCTGGGCTATTGCTGCGATAAAAAAAACCCGTCGCCGGGGCAACGGGTTTTTTGTTCAAACTTTAAACCGTTGTGGCGAAATTACGCCTGCTGGTTCATCAGTTCGTTGAAGGAGGTCGCTTTTTCGGACACTTTTGCTTTCGCCAGTACCGCTTCAACAGCCTGCTCTTCCAGGGCAACATTGCGCATGTTGTCCATCAGCTCTTTGTTCTTACCGTAGAACTCAACAACTTCTGACGGATCTTCGTACGCCGAAGCCATCTCTTCGATCAGGCCTTTCACGCGCTCTTCGTCAGCTTTCAGCTCGTGGGTGCGAATCACTTCGCCCAGCAGCAGGCCAACAACAACGCGGCGCTTAGCTTGCTCTTCAAACAGCTCGCGTGGCAGTTCCATCGCTTGCTGCTGGTTGCCACCGAAACGCTGTGCAGCCTGACGGCGCAGTACGTCGATTTCGCTGTCGATCAGGGCAGCAGGAACGTCGATTTCGTTCGCTTTCACCAGGCCTTCGATTGCCTGAGATTTAACGCGGTTACGCACGGCGCCGTTCAGCTCGCGCTCCATGTTTTTACGCACTTCAGCGCGCAGACCGGCAACGGAACCATCTTCCACGCCGAAACGCTTGATGAACTCTTCGGTCAGTTCTGGCAGTTCGCGCTCTTCAACTTTCTTCAGGTTGATAACGAACTTCGCTGCTTTCCCTTTCAGGTTTTCAGCGTGGTATTCTTCCGGGAAGGTCACGTCAATAGTGAACTCTTCGCCAGCCTTGTGGCCTTTGATACCGTCTTCGAAGCCTGGGATCATGCGACCCTGGCCCATTGCCAGCACGAAGTCAGAGGCTTTACCGCCTTCGAACTCTTCGCCATCAACAGAACCGGTGAAATCGATAGTCACGCGATCTTCAGCGTCAACTGCGCCTTCTTTCTCTTTCCAGTTCGCCTGCTGCTTGCGCAGGGTATCCAGCATGCCGTCAACGTCTTCGTCAGTCACGGAAACGATCGGTTTTTCAACTTCGATAGATTCCAGACCTTTCAGCTCAACTTCCGGGTACACTTCGAACTCTACGGAGTAGGTGAAGTCTTCGCCCAGTTTGTATTCGCCTGGTACATAGTTCGGCGCGCCGGCTGGATTAATTTTTTCTTTAATGATCGCATCGATAAAATTGCGGCTCATCAGTTCACCCAGCACATCCTGACGCACGGAAGCGCCATAACGCTGAGCAACAACATTCATTGGTACTTTGCCCTTGCGGAAGCCGTCAATACGTACTTTTTTTGCTACGTTGACCAGCTCGCTTTTCACAGCAGTTTCGATGCTGTCAGCAGCGATAGTAATCGTTACACGGCGGCCAAGGCCTTGAGTGGTTTCAACTGAAACTTGCATCTTGTTACCTCAAAAAAATCACAGTGCTCGGTCAACTCTGAATCTGTCTGTTTTCCGGGATGCTCTCTTAGTGCAGATTCACATTCCCTGTCGCCAGAATCATGCCGAAGACATTCAATAAGACGCGGCATTATAGCGGCATCACTAAGGGGAGTCGAGAACGGTTGGGGTCAGTTGCTGCGGCTTTTTTCACAAATTAAGGCTATTTTTGGCCTTAAAAACGCACCATACGTTCAAAACTCAGACAAAACAAAACGGCCATAAGGCCGTTTTGACACAATCTTTATGCAACATACTGGAAAATCTCCGGCGGTTGCAAATCCGATTTTTCAGGCGATGCTGCCTGCACCCCGGCATGGCGGGGAGGCGAAAACCGTATCCTGCAACCCTTCCCATTCCTTAACGGTATAGGTATGCAATGCCAGCGCATGTACGGTTGTGGAGAGTTCTTCCGTCAGGGTACTGTAGATCAGACGATGGCGATTCAGGAAACGTTCTCCCAAGAAGCGATCGCTGACCAGAACCACTTTGAAGTGGCTTTCAGAACCTGCCGGTACGTTATGACGATAGCTTTCGTCGACGACTTCGAGGAACACAGGGTTGAACGCTGCCCTTAATTTTTCTTCTATCTGTTCACGTATCATCATGAAATCACTCCTCCGACAACGCCAGGATGTCACCCATCCCTTTAAATGTTAGCCGCTTTTACCGTTTTCATTGCATCCCGACAACAAATATTTAGCTTTCGTCTGATTTTCTCATTCAAACGGATGAAGTTCACTGTAAGGCTCATACCTTTTATGTCATTCGGCCGGAGAAAAACGCCAGGGCGGTTAGTTTTCGGACAAGGCGATGAATTTACATGCGTTGACCACTTCCCCTCGCCGTTAGCGATGTTATGATGGCGGCAATTCTTCTCTGTAAATGCTTACGATTCGTTGAGAACCTGAAAATGTTAAAAAAACTCTTCTTTCCGTTGGTAGCACTCTTTATGCTCGCAGGTTGCGCCACTCCGCCAACCACTATTGAGGTCTCCCCTAAGATTGCCCTGCCGCAGCAGGATCCAAGCCTGATGGGCATCACCGTCAGCATCAACGGCGCTGACCAGCGTCAGGATCAGGCGCTGGCAAAAGTCACCCGCGACAACCAGCAGGTTACCCTGACCGCGTCCCGCGACCTGCGCTTCCTGCTGCAGGAAGTGCTGGAAAAACAGATGACCTCCCGCGGCTATATGATTGGCCCAAGCGGCGCGGTTGATCTGCAGATTATCGTGAACAACCTGTACGCTGATGTTTCTCAGGGTAACGTTCGCTACAACATCTCTACCAAGGCGGACATCGCCATCATCGCTACGGCGAAGAACGGCAACAAGATGAACAAAAACTACCGCGCCAGCTACTCCGTTGAGGGTGCTTTCCAGGCCTCCAACAAAAACATTGCTGACGCCGTTAACAGCGTGCTGACCGACACCATCGCCGACATGGCGCAGGACACCAGCATCCACGACTTCATCAAGCAAAACGCGCGTTAATCCCGCAGTCTGACCCGGCGCTTCGCCGGGTCAGTCCTATAAGACTATGTCCAGCAACTACTTACGTATTTTTCAGCAGCCCAAATCAGCCATTCTGCTGATCCTTGGCTTCGCCTCCGGTTTACCGCTCGCACTCACTTCCGGCACGCTGCAGGCGTGGATGACCGTCGAGAATATCGATCTCAAAACAATCGGCTTCTTCTCGCTCGTGGGCCAGGCCTACGTGTTTAAGTTCCTCTGGTCACCGGTGATGGACCGCTACACGCCTCCATTCCTGGGACGGCGTCGCGGCTGGCTTGTGTTGACGCAGGTTCTGCTGCTGCTGTCGATTGCCGCGATGGGCTTCCTCGAACCCTCATCCCAGCTGCGCTGGATGGCGGCGCTTGCGGTGGTTATCGCCTTCTGTTCCGCGTCGCAGGATATCGTTTTTGACGCCTGGAAAACGGACGTCCTTCCCGCCGAAGAGCGCGGGGCCGGCGCGGCAATCAGCGTGCTGGGCTATCGCCTTGGGATGCTGGTATCCGGCGGGCTGGCGCTGTGGCTGGCGGATCGCTATCTCGGCTGGCAGGGCATGTACTGGCTGATGGCCGCCCTGCTTATTCCCTGCATTATCGCCACCCTTTTCGCCCCAGAGCCGAGCGATGTTATCCCGGTTCCCCGCACGCTGGAGCAGGCCGTTGCGGAGCCGCTTCGAGACTTCTTCGGGCGCAACAACGCCTGGCTGATCCTGCTGCTGATCGTCCTTTATAAGCTCGGCGACGCGTTTGCCATGAGCCTGACCACCACCTTCCTGATCCGCGGCGTGGGATTTGATGCGGGAGAGGTCGGCGTGGTGAATAAAACGCTGGGGCTGTTTGCCACGATTATCGGCGCGCTGTACGGCGGCGTGCTGATGCAGCGCCTTACCCTGTTCCGCGCGCTGCTGATCTTTGGCATCCTTCAGGGGGTATCAAACGCGGGTTACTGGCTGCTGTCGATTACCGATAAGCATATGATCAGCATGGCTACGGCGGTCTTCTTTGAAAACCTGTGCGGCGGCATGGGCACGGCGGCCTTCGTCGCGCTGCTGATGACGCTCTGCAATAAGTCGTTTTCAGCCACGCAGTTTGCCCTGCTTTCGGCCCTTTCTGCCGTCGGACGCGTCTACGTCGGCCCGATTGCGGGCTGGTTTGTGGAAGCGCACGGCTGGCCGACGTTTTACCTCTTCTCGGTGGCGGCGGCCGTGCCGGGGATTTTACTCCTGCTGGTCTGTCGCCAGACGCTGGAATATACCCAGCGAACGGAGCAGTTTATTCCGCGCACCGAATACCCTCGCGCCTATCGGTTCGCCTTACGCCTGTTAATGGTCGGCTGCCTCGCGCTGGCGCTCTGGCTTATCGTGCTCATTATTAACGCCTCCACCACGCTGTCGCTTCCGGTGGAATCGCTTCTCCTCGATGCGGGAGCTCTGCTGATTGTTGCCGGGATTGTGACCGGCGGCATGCTTGATTTCCTGTCATTGCGTAAATCGCACGTGGCATAAAGGAAAATCGAAAGGTTATTTCCCGTTGTAATCACGAAGTGAAATTATAACGGTGAAATAACCGGCATTCGCGGAAAATATATTTGTTGTTTTGTGCGGGATAGTTTTCGGAAATTATTGGAGCTTCGGCGCATTCTCTATTTTTCACTAAACGATTCAGCACCTGAGTGATTAAATTTTCGTTTTTCAAATGTCCTTTTATTGATAATTAATTGTTAATTATTTGTATAATTTTAACAATGGTTATACCAATTGCCCCTTTTAGGGTATGCTTAAGACGCCTTTCGTTATATTGCCCATGTCATGCGGCTTCTGTCTTAAAAAGCGACATAATTTGCAACACTTGTGACATGCGCGGCAGAACCCAGTAACACCTTCCTGACACAGCCCTAATGATGTTTACAGTAATGTAACCTTCCCGTAAAATGCCCCCACACTTTAAACGCCACCAGACTCCGTGGAATTGAGGTCGTTAAATGAGACTCGGGAAATACAATAAAAGTTTGGGATGGTTGTCATTATTCGCGGGCACTGTATTACTCAGTGGCTGCGATTCTGCACTACTAGACCCCAAAGGACAGATTGGACTGGAACAGCGTTCACTGATTCTGACGGCATTTGGCCTGATGATGATTGTGGTTATTCCAGCCATTTTGATGGCTGTTGGTTTCGCCTGGAAGTATCGTGCGAGCAATAAAGATGCGAAGTATAGCCCTAACTGGTCACACTCCAACAAAGTTGAAGCTGTGGTCTGGACGGTGCCTATCCTGATCATCCTGTTCCTTGCCGTACTGACCTGGAAAACCACTCACGCGCTTGAGCCTAGCAAACCGCTGGTTCACGATGAAAAACCTATTACCATTGAAGTGGTCTCCATGGACTGGAAATGGTTCTTCATCTACCCAGAGCAGGGTATTGCTACCGTGAATGAAATCGCCTTCCCGGCGAACACTCCGGTTCAGTTCAAAGTGACGTCTAACTCCGTAATGAACTCCTTCTTTATTCCGCGTCTGGGCAGCCAGATTTACGCGATGGCCGGTATGCAGACTAACCTGCATCTGATTGCCAATGAAGCAGGCACCTACGACGGTATCTCCGCCAGCTACAGCGGCCCGGGCTTCTCGGGTATGAAGTTCAAAGCTATCGCTACGCCAGACCGCGCGACGTTTGACCAGTGGGTCGAAAAAGCGAAGCAGTCTACCAACACCATGTCTGACATGGCGGCGTTCGAAAAAGTGGCGACACCTAGCGAATACAACAAGGTGGAGTACTTCTCAAACGTGAAACCGAATTTGTTCAAAGACGTTATTGGCAAATTTATGGATCACGGCATGAGCATGGACATGACCCAGCCTGAAGGTGAGCACGGCTCGCACGAAGGTATGGAAGGCATGGACATGAGCCACGCGGAAACCGCTCACTAAGGGGCCGAGGAAGAAAATGTTCGGAAAATTAACACTGGATGCAGTGCCCTACCATGAACCGATTATCATGGTTACGGTGGCTGCAATTGTCATCGGTGGCGCGGCCTTAGTTGGCCTGATCACTTACTTCGGTAAGTGGAGCTATCTGTGGAAAGAGTGGCTGACCTCCGTCGACCACAAAAAACTCGGCATCATGTACTGCATCGTCGGTATCGTCATGTTAATTCGTGGCTTTGCGGATGCGATCATGATGCGTAGCCAGCAGGCGCTTGCGTCTGCGGGTGAAGCTGGCTTCCTGCCGCCGCACCACTACGATCAGATCTTTACCGCCCACGGCGTTATCATGATCTTCTTCGTGGCGATGCCGCTGGTTATCGGCCTGATGAACGTGGTTGTGCCGCTGCAAATCGGCGCGCGCGACGTTGCGTTCCCGTTCCTGAACAACCTGAGCTTCTGGTTCACGGTTGTCGGCGTTATCCTGGTTAACCTGTCTCTGGGCGTGGGTGAATTTGCTCAGACCGGCTGGCTGGCCTATCCGCCGCTTTCGGGAATTGAGTACAGTCCGGGCGTGGGCGTCGACTACTGGATTTGGGCGCTTCAGCTCTCCGGTATCGGTACTACTCTGACCGGTATTAACTTCTTCGTGACCATTCTCAAGATGCGTGCCCCAGGCATGACGATGTTCAAGATGCCGGTATTCACCTGGGCATCTCTGTGCGCCAACGTCCTGATTATCGCGTCGTTCCCAATTCTGACCGTCACCATCGCGCTGCTGACCCTGGATCGGTATCTGGGCACCCATTTCTTCACGAATGATATGGGTGGCAACATGATGATGTACATCAACCTGATTTGGGCCTGGGGTCACCCGGAAGTGTACATTCTGGTTCTGCCTGTGTTCGGTGTGTTCTCCGAAATTGCGGCGACCTTCTCGCGTAAGCGCCTGTTTGGTTACACCTCGCTGGTGTGGGCAACCGTGTGTATTACCGTACTGTCGTTCATCGTTTGGCTGCACCACTTCTTCACCATGGGTGCGGGCGCGAACGTAAACGCCTTCTTCGGTATCACCACCATGATTATCGCCATCCCGACCGGGGTGAAGATCTTCAACTGGCTGTTCACCATGTATCAGGGCCGTATCGTGTTCCACTCAGCAATGCTGTGGACCATCGGCTTCATCGTCACCTTCTCCGTAGGTGGAATGACCGGCGTACTGCTGGCGGTTCCGGGCGCTGACTTCGTTCTGCACAACAGCCTGTTCCTGATTGCGCACTTCCACAACGTTATCATCGGCGGCGTCGTCTTCGGCTGCTTCGCTGGCGTAACCTACTGGTGGCCTAAAGCGTTTGGCTTCACGCTGAACGAGAAATGGGGCAAACGCGCGTTCTGGTTCTGGATCATCGGCTTCTTCGTGGCGTTTATGCCGCTGTACGTGCTGGGCTTCATGGGTATGACCCGTCGCCTCAGCCAGCAGATTGACCCGCAGTTCCACCCAATGCTGATGATTGCAGCGGGCGGCGCGGCGCTGATTGCCTGCGGTATCCTGTGCCAGCTGATTCAGTACTACGTGTCTATTCGCGACCGCGATCAGAACCGTGACCTGACCGGTGACCCATGGGGCGGCCGTACGCTGGAGTGGGCAACCTCCTCCCCTCCTCCGTTCTATAACTTTGCCGTTGTGCCGCACATTCATGAGCGTGACGCATTCTGGGAAATGAAAGAGAAAGGCGAAGCGTACAAGCAACCTGAGCATTACGAAGAGATCCACATGCCGAAAAACAGCGGTGCGGGCATTGTGATTGCCGCCTTCGCAACGGTATTTGGTTTCGCAATGATCTGGCACATCTGGTGGCTGGCGATTGTTGGCTTTGCCGGCATCGTAATCAGCTGGATCGTGAAGAGCTTTGACGAGGACGTGGACTACTACGTACCAGTCCGTGAAGTCGAAAAACTGGAAAACCAGCATTTCGATGAGATTTCTAAAGCGGGGCTGAAAAATGGCAACTGATACTCTGGCGCACTCGACTGCCCACGCGCATGAACATGCGCACCACGATACGGGACCGACGAAAGTCTTCGGTTTCTGGATCTACCTGATGAGCGACTGCATTCTGTTCTGCTGTCTGTTTGCCACCTATGCCGTTCTGGTGAACGGCACGGCGGGCGGCCCGACCGGCAAGGACATCTTTGAACTGCCGTTCGTGCTGGTAGAAACCGCACTGCTGTTATTCAGCTCCATCACCTACGGCATGGCGGCGATCGCCATGTACAAGAACAACAAGAGCCAGGTTGTCTCCTGGCTGGCGTTGACCTGGCTGTTTGGTGCTGGCTTTATCGGGATGGAACTCTATGAATTCCATCACCTGATTGCTGAAGGCATGGGTCCGGATCGCAGTGGCTTCCTGTCTGCCTTCTTCGCGCTGGTCGGTACTCACGGTCTGCACGTAACCTCGGGCCTGATCTGGATGGCGGTACTGATGTTCCAGGTATCCCGTCGCGGCCTGACCAGCACTAACCGTACCCGTATCATGTGCCTGAGCCTGTTCTGGCACTTCCTGGACGTGGTATGGATCTGTGTGTTCTCAGTTGTTTATCTGATGGGGGCGATGTAATGAGTCATTCAAACGATCATGGCGCTTCCCACGGTAGCGTAAAAACCTACATGACAGGCTTTATCCTGTCGATCATCCTGACGGTGATCCCGTTCTGGATGGTGATGAGCGGTTCTGCGTCTAAGCCGGTGATTCTGGGTGCCATCCTGGTCACCGCGGTGATTCAGATTCTGGTGCATCTGGTTTGCTTCCTGCACATGAACACCAAGTCCGATGAAGGCTGGAATATGACGGCCTTTATCTTTACCGTGATTATCATCGCTATCCTGGTAGTCGGTTCCATCTGGATTATGTGGAACCTTAACTACAACATGATGGTTCACTAAGAGCGGCGAGTATGTTTAAGCAATACCTGCAAGTAACGAAACCAGGCATCATCTTTGGCAACCTGATCTCCGTGATCGGAGGGTTCCTGCTGGCCTCGAAGGGCAGCATTGATTACACCCTCTTCGCATGCACGCTGGTTGGGGTGTCACTGGTTGTTGCGTCCGGTTGTGTATTTAACAACTACATCGACATGGATATCGACAAGAAGATGGAAAGGACTAAAAATCGGGTGCTGGTGAAAGGCCTGATCGCCCCTTCCGTCTCGCTGGTGTACGCCACCTTGCTGGGTATTGCTGGCTTTATGCTGCTGTGGTTCGGGGCTAACCCGCTGGCCTGCTGGCTGGCCGTGATGGGGTTCGTGGTGTATGTGGGCGTTTACAGCCTGTATATGAAGCGCCACTCCGTATACGGCACGCTGATTGGCTCTCTCTCCGGCGCTGCGCCGCCGGTGATTGGCTACTGCGCCGTCACGAACGAGTTCGACAGCGGTGCGCTGATCCTGCTGGCTATCTTTAGCCTGTGGCAGATGCCGCACTCGTACGCCATCGCGATTTTCCGCTTCAAGGATTATCAGGCTGCGAACATTCCGGTTCTGCCGGTCGTGAAGGGCATTTCGGTCGCCAAGAACCACATCACGCTGTACATCATCGCCTTTGCCGTGGCAACGCTGATGCTTTCTCTGGGCGGCTACGCGGGATATAAATATCTCATCGTCGCGGCTGCGGTAAGCGTCTGGTGGCTCGGCATGGCGCTGCGCGGTTACAAAGTGGAAGATGACAAGGTCTGGGCGCGCAAGCTGTTCGGCTTCTCTATCATCGCCATTACCGCCCTGAGCGTGATGATGTCCGTCGACTTTATGGTGCCGGATTCACATAGCCTGCTGACTTACGTCTGGTAAGCCACGTTAAGTGATTAAAAGGGTGCTTCGGCACCCTTTTTTATTCACTGAATTTATTGGTTGCGCATGTAATATTTGTTAAATAACCCTTTATTTACCCCGCCCCTTCCCCGCACTACACTATGGCCTGCTCTTGAATTGAGGTGGTAATGAACGATTATAAAATGACGCCGGGCGAGCTACGCGCGACCTGGGGCTTAGGGACTGTTTTCTCGCTGCGGATGCTTGGCATGTTTATGGTCCTGCCTGTTCTGACCACGTACGGCATGGCGCTGCAGGGAGCCAGCGAAGCGTTGATTGGCCTGGCGATTGGCATCTACGGCTTAGCGCAGGCCGTTTTCCAGATCCCCTTCGGCCTGCTTTCCGACCGCGTCGGCCGCAAGCCTCTGATCGTCGGTGGACTGCTTATCTTTGTGCTCGGCAGCGTGATCGCCGCCCTCTCCCACTCCATCTGGGGAATCATTCTTGGCCGCGCGCTTCAGGGCTCCGGCGCGATTGCCGCCGCCGTCATGGCGCTGCTGTCAGACCTCACCCGCGAGCAGAACCGCACCAAGGCGATGGCCTTTATCGGCGTCAGCTTCGGCGTGACCTTTGCGATTGCGATGGTGCTCGGCCCGATCATCACCCACAAGCTGGGCCTGCACGCCCTGTTCTGGATGATTGCCGCGCTGGCAACCGCCGGCATCGCCCTGACGCTGTGGGTGGTGCCGGACAGCAAAAATCACGTGCTTAACCGTGAATCCGGCATGGTGAAAGGCTGCTTTAGCAAAGTCATCGCTGAGCCGCGCCTGCTCAAACTTAACTTCGGCATCATGTGCCTGCATATTTTGCTGATGTCGACGTTTGTTGCCCTGCCGGGCCAGCTGGCGGCAGCCGGTTTCCCTGCGGCTGAACACTGGAAAATTTACCTGGTGACGATGCTGATTTCGTTCGTCTCCGTGGTGCCGTTTATCATCTACGCCGAAGTGAAGCGCAGGATGAAGCGCGTCTTCGTGACCTGCGTGGCGCTGCTGGTGATAGCGGAAATCGTGCTGTGGGGTTCCGGCCCGCACTTCTGGGAGCTGGTTATCGGCGTCCAGATTTTCTTCCTGGCGTTTAACCTGATGGAAGCCCTGCTACCGTCGCTTATCAGCAAAGAGTCTCCGGCGGGCTATAAAGGCACCGCGATGGGCATTTACTCCACCAGCCAGTTTCTCGGCGTGGCCATCGGCGGTTCGCTCGGCGGCTGGGTGGACGGGCTATTTGATTCGCAAACCGTGTTTTTAGCCGGTGCGCTGCTGGCCATGGTCTGGCTGCTGGTCTCCAGCACCATGAAAGAGCCGCCGTACGTCAGCAGCCTGCGCGTGGAAATTCCTGATGACGTTGAGATTGGTGATAGTCTTAAGCAGCGTCTGGAAGAGAAAGACGGCGTGAGCGAGGTGCTGGTGGTGCCGGAGGAGAGGAGCGTTTACGTCAAAATCGACAGCAAGGTGACGAACCGCTTTGAGGTCGAGCAGGCGCTAAAAGCCTAAAAAAATGCCCGGTTAAACCGGGCATTTTCGTTTTAATCGCGGAAGTTTTTGAACTGGAACGGCTGTCCCAAATCGCCACCGCGGATCAGCGCCATCACGCCCTGCAGGTCGTCACGGGATTTACCGGTCACGCGAATTTCTTCGCCCTGAATCTGCGCCTGCACCTTCAGCTTGCTGTCCTTAATGAGCTTCACGATCTTCTTCTGCACCGCGCTCTCAATGCCCTGCTTCAGCTTCGCTTCGACAAACCAGGTTTTGCCGCTGTGCACAAACTCTTCAGGCACGTCCAGCGACGTTCCTTCAATGCCGCGCTTGAGCAGCTTGGCGCGCAGAATGTCCAGCAGCTGGTTGACCTGGAAATCAGACTCGCTCAGCACCTTAATGGTCTTATTCGCGTCGTTCAGCTCAAACGTCGCCTCAACGCCGCGAAAATCGAAACGTGACTCAACCTCACGGCTGGCGTTATCCACGCCGTTACGTACTTCCTGGATATCAACTTCGGAAACAATATCGAAAGATGGCATCTTTTCTTCTCCCTTCACTTTTGTTGCGTTGCATAATACCCGCAACGAGGCATAACGAGAAGCTTAGCTGACGGCGCTATACTTAGGCCGTAACACCCGGCGCAGTTGCGGGTGAGGAGGAACCATGAAAATTACAGTGCTCGGATGCGGCGCCCTGGGCCAGCTGTGGCTGGCCGCGCTCCGCACGCACGGACACGACGTTCAGGGCTGGCTACGCGTGCCGCAGCCCTATTGCAGCGTGAACATCATCGCTGAAGACGGAAGCATCTTTAACGAATCGTTGACCGCGAACGATCCCGATTTCCTGGCGCAAAGCGACCTGCTGCTGGTGACCCTGAAAGCCTGGCAGGTTTCGGACGCGGTGAAAGCCCTTTCAGGACAGCTCCCCCCGACGTCGCCCATTTTGCTGCTGCATAACGGCATGGGAACGCTCGATGAGCTGAAAAGCGTTCGCCAGCCGCTGCTGATGGCCAACACGACCCACGCGGCGCGGCGCGACGGGAATGTTATCGTTCACGTCGCCAGCGGCGTGACGCACGTCGGCCCGGCCCGTGAGCAGGACGGTGACTACAGCTATCTGGCTGACGTCCTGCAAAAGGTCCTGCCGGACGTCGCCTGGCACAACAATATTCTTCCCCAGCTATGGCGCAAGCTGGCGGTGAACTGCGTTATCAACCCGCTTACGGCCCTGTGGGACTGCCCGAACGGCGCGCTGAAAAACCACCCGCAGGAGATTGCGGCGCTGTGCGCCGAGGTTGCCGCGGTGGTCGAACGTGAAGGCTTACACACCTCGGCAGACGATTTACGCTATTATGTGGAGCAGGTGATTGATAGTACGGCAGAAAATATCTCCTCGATGCTGCAGGACGTTCGGGGACTGCGCCACACGGAAATCGACTACATCACCGGCTATTTGCTAAAGCGCGCCCGCGCGCACGGTATCAGCGTGCCGGAAAACGCCCGCCTGTATGACAGAGTTAAACGTAAGGAGAGTGAATATGAGCGCCTCGGCACTGGTCTGTCTCGCCCCTGGGAGTGAGGAGGTGGAAGCGGTCACCACCATTGATTTAATGGTGCGTGGCGGCATTGACGTCACCACCGCCAGCGTTGCCAGCGACGGCAGCCTGGCGATTACCTGCTCACGCGGCGTGAAGATCCTCGCGGATGCGCCGCTGGTTGAAGTGGCCGACGGCGATTACGACATCATCGTGCTGCCCGGCGGCCTGAAAGGCGCGGAATGTTTCCGCGACAGCCCGCTGCTGGTTGAGACCGTTCGCCAGTTCCACCTTTCCGGGCGCATCGTGGCGACCATCTGCGCGGCGGCAGGAACGGTACTGGTGCCGCACGATATTTTCCCGATCGCCAACATGACCGGCTTCCCGCCGCTGAAGGAGACCATTCCGGAAGACCAGTGGGTGGATAAGCGCGTCGTCTGGGACCCGCGCGTCAACCTGCTGACCAGTCAGGGGCCGGGCACGGCGATTGATTTTGGCCTGAAGATTATCGATCTGGTGGTCGGGCGCGAAAAAGCGTATGAAGTGGCGTCATCGCTGGTGATGGCAGCGGGGATTTATAACTACTACGAAGAGTAGCGCATAAAAAAGCCGGGTGGCGGCTACGCCTTACCCGGCCTACACGTGCTCATCTTTTCTCCCTCTCCCCGTGGGAGAGGACCGGGGTGAGGGCATCAGGCCGCACTCCCCCGCAATGAACTACGGGCGATATACCTTCACATTGGCAAAGCCCTGCTCGCGCAGGTACAGCGCCTGCAGGCGGCTCATCACCCCACGCTCGCACCACAGCAGATACGTTTTGCTCTGGTCGAGATCACCAAACTTCGTGCTCAGCTTGTAGAACGGCAGAGATACCACTTCCACCCCTTCAACCTGCAGCGGCTTGTCGTCCTGCTCATCAATCGAGCGGATATCCAGAATCGCATCGTTCGCGCCGAAACCGCTCACGGTTTCAACCTCAACGACTTCCTGCTCGGTCTGCTGGGCAATCTCGCGGATATCGATGTTGGACGCTTCCGCCACCACTTTTTCCAGGATGCTGAAATCGAAATGCTCTTCTTCCGCTTCGATCTTCGCCTTCACCGCTTTGACGGTCGGGCTTTTTGAGATCACGCCGCAGTATTCCGGCATGGTGCGGGCAAAATCTTCGGTGCCGATTTCGCGCGCCAGATCGATGATGTGCTCTTTATCGTGAGAAATCAGCGGGCGCAGGATCAGCGTATCGGAGACGTTGTCGATAAGGCGCAGGTTGGTCAGCGTCTGGCTGGAGACCTGGCCCAGCGCTTCGCCGGTGACCAGCGCCTGCACGCCGTAACGCTCGGCCACTTTGGACGCCGCGCGCACCATCATGCGCTTCAGCACCACGCCCATCTGGCCGTCGTCAACTTTCTCAAGGATTTCGCCCACCACGGGCTCGAAGTTGATCGCCACAAAGCGCACGCGGTGGGAGCTGCCGAAGCGGTTCCACAGGTAATGCGCGACCTGACGGACGCCGATTTCATGCGCCGCGCCGCCAAGGTTGAAGAAGCAGTAGTGCACGCGGCAGCCGCGACGCATCAGCATATAGCTGGACACGCCGGAGTCGAAGCCGCCGGAGATCAGCGACAGCACGTCTTCCTGAGTACCGATCGGGAAGCCGCCGATCCCTTCGTAGCGGCCCTTCACCAGCAGCAGACGATCGTTTTCGATCTCGAGGTTAACGGTGACGTCCGGGTTGGTCAGGCGCACGCGCGCGGTTTCAACGTGCTGGTTTAGGCCGCCGCCAACGTAGCGCTCAACCTCAATGGAGCTAAACTCGTGCTTGCCGCGGCGCTTGACGCGTACGCAGAAGGTTTTGCCTTCGATCTGGTCGCGGTACTGGACCAGCGCTTTCTCAAAGATGTCATGCATATCGCTGAACGGGACGTCTTCCACTTCCAGAATATGGTGGATGCCCGGAATGCGGGTCAGCGCGTCGCGAATATCGAGACGTTTATTTTCGTCTTTGGCACGCACCTCAACGTGGTCCCAGTGACGCACCACGGCAAGGGTTTCGTCGTAGTGCTTTAATACGTTACGAATGTTCCCGGTCAGGATCTTGATAAAGCGCAAACGCACAGATTGGCTTTTGATGGTGATTTCAGGGAACAATTTAATGATAAACTTCATGGCGGCAATGTTTCTTAGGCAAGCCCTGAAAGGCTTGTGATGGAAAGAGTACAGCAGCCCACACCCGTGGCTGCATCCAGGCGCGCGAGTATATCACCATTGCGCGTTATTTGCTTCTCCGCCTGAGTCCGTTACCATGACGGGGCTAAAAATAGAAAGAGTCACATTCACTATGCCAAAGAAAAATGACGCACCGGCCAGCTTCGAGACTGCGCTGAATGAACTTGAGCAGATCGTCACCCGTCTTGAAAGCGGCGATCTCCCGCTGGAAGAGGCGCTCAACGAATTTGAGCGTGGCGTACAGCTGGCGCGCCAGGGCCAGGTAAAACTGCAGCAGGCCGAGCAGCGGGTGCAGATCCTGCTGTCCGACAGCGAAGATGCAAAAACAACGCCTTTCACACCGGACGCCGAGTAAAATGGATTTCGCCAACGAGCTTCAGGCGCGCGTGGTTCGCGCCAACGACGCGCTGCGCCGTTTTATCGCGCCACAGCCTTTTCAGAACACTCCGCTGGTGGAAGCCATGCACTATAGCGCACTCTTGGGTGGAAAGCGCCTGCGCCCGTTCCTGGTCTATGCGACAGGCAATATGTTTGGCATCAGCGACACTACGCTGGACGCCCCGGCAGCCGCCGTTGAGTGCATCCATGCCTATTCGCTGATCCACGATGATTTACCCGCCATGGACGACGACGATCTGCGCCGCGGCCAGCCCACCTGCCACATTAAGTTTGGCGAAGCCAACGCCATTCTGGCGGGGGATGCTCTGCAAACGCTGGCGTTCTCAATCCTGAGCGATGCGCCGATGGTGGAAGTGAGCGATCGCGATCGCCTGGCGATGGTCTCCGAGCTGGCAATGGCCAGCGGCGTCGCCGGCATGTGCGGCGGCCAGGCGCTCGACCTTGAGGCCGAAGGCCGTCAGGTTAATCTTGAACAGCTCGAGCGCATTCACCGCCACAAGACGGGAGCGCTCATTCGCGCAGCCGTTCGTCTCGGCGCGCTGAGCGCGGGCGATCGGGGGCGTAACGCCCTGCCGATCCTCGACAGATACGCGGAAAGTATCGGCCTGGCATTCCAGGTTCAGGATGACATTCTGGATGTGGTGGGCGATACTGCAACATTGGGTAAACGTCAGGGTGCGGATCAGCAGCTTGGCAAAAGTACCTACCCCGCCCTGCTGGGCCTCGAGCAAGCCCAGCGTAAAGCCCGGGATCTGATAGACGATGCCCGCCAGTCGCTGAACGCGCTGGCCGCGCAATCGCTGGATACCTCGGCACTGGAAGCGCTAGCGGACTACATAATCCAGCGTAATAACTAAACAACCTATCTCGATGAGCCTTTGATGAGTTTTGATATTGCCAAATACCCGACGCTGGCGTTAGTGGACTCCACCCAGGAACTGCGTCTGTTGCCGAAAGAGAGCCTGCCGAAGCTGTGCGACGAACTGCGTCGCTACCTGCTCGACAGCGTTAGCCGCTCCAGCGGCCATTTCGCCTCCGGGCTTGGCACGGTTGAGCTGACCGTGGCGCTGCACTACGTCTACAACACCCCGTTCGATCAGCTGATCTGGGACGTGGGTCATCAGGCTTATCCGCACAAAATTCTGACCGGTCGTCGCGATAAAATTGGCACCATTCGCCAGAAAGGCGGTCTGCACCCGTTCCCGTGGCGCGGTGAGAGCGAGTATGACGTCCTAAGCGTCGGCCACTCATCTACCTCCATTTCTGCCGGGATCGGTATTGCCGTCGCCGCCGAAAAGGAGAACAAGCAGCGCCGCACCGTCTGCGTGATTGGCGACGGCGCAATCACCGCCGGTATGGCCTTTGAAGCGATGAACCACGCGGGCGATATCAAGCCGGACATGCTGGTTGTCCTCAACGATAACGAGATGTCGATCTCCGAGAACGTCGGCGCGCTGAATAACCACCTGGCGCAGCTGCTCTCCGGCAAGCTTTACTCCAGCCTGCGCGAAGGCGGTAAAAAAGTCTTCTCCGGCGTCCCGCCGATCAAAGAGCTGCTCAAGCGCACCGAAGAACATATCAAAGGCATGGTGGTGCCGGGCACGCTGTTTGAAGAATTAGGCTTTAACTACATTGGCCCGGTAGACGGCCACGACGTGCTGGGGCTGATCTCCACGCTCAAGAACATGCGCGACCTGAAAGGCCCGCAGTTCCTGCACATCATGACCAAAAAAGGGCGCGGTTACGAACCGGCGGAAAAAGATCCGATCACCTTCCACGCGGTGCCGAAATTCGACCCGACCAGCGGCTGCCTGCCGAAAAGCAGCGGCGGCATGCCGAGCTATTCAAAAATCTTCGGCGACTGGCTGTGCGAAACCGCCGCGAAAGACAACAAGCTGATGGCCGTTACGCCCGCGATGCGTGAAGGTTCCGGCATGGTCGAGTTTTCCAAAAAATACCCTGACCAGTACTTTGACGTGGCGATTGCCGAGCAGCACGCGGTGACGTTCGCTGCGGGCCTGGCGATTGGCGGCTATAAGCCGGTTGTCGCCATTTACTCCACCTTCCTGCAGCGCGCCTACGATCAGGTGATCCACGACGTGGCGATCCAGAAGCTGCCGGTGCTGTTTGCAATCGACCGCGCGGGCATCGTCGGCGCGGACGGCCAGACGCACCAGGGCGCGTTCGACCTGTCGTTCCTGCGCTGCATTCCGGATATGGTCATCATGACGCCGTCTGACGAAAACGAATGTCGCCAGATGCTGTTCACCGGCTATCACTACCAGGACGGCCCGAGCGCCGTTCGCTATCCGCGCGGCAACGCCGTCGGCGTGGAGCTGCAGCCGCTGGAAAAACTGGCGATCGGTAAAGGCCTGGTGAAGCGTCGCGGTGAGAAAGTAGCGATCCTGAACTTCGGCACGCTGATGCCGGAAGCGGCAAAAGCGGCAGAAGCGCTAAACGCAACGCTGGTTGATATGCGCTTCGTGAAGCCGCTCGATGAATCGCTGATTCTGAGCATGGCGGAAAGCCACGACGTGCTAGTCACGCTGGAAGAGAACGCCATTATGGGCGGCGCGGGCAGCGGCGTAAACGAAGTACTGATGGCGAACCGTAAGGCCGTTCCGGTGCTGAACCTCGGCCTGCCGGATCACTTTATTCCGCAGGGCACCCAGGACGAAGCCCGCGCGGCGATTGGCCTGGACGCCGCCGGTATCGAAGCCAAAATCCGCACCTGGCTGGACTGATTCCTTCCCCTCTTTTCGCTCCTGCTATGCTTAAACGTAATGTTTAAGAGCAGGAGCGAACCATGCAATACAACACATTAGGTAAAACCGATCTCAAGGTGTCACGACTTTGCCTGGGCTGCATGACCTTTGGCGAGCCTGACCGGGGCAACCACGCCTGGACGCTGCCGGAAGAGAGCAGCCGCCCCATCATCAAGCGCGCCCTCGACGGCGGCATTAACTTCTTTGATACCGCCAACAGCTACTCCGACGGCAGCAGTGAGGAGATCGTCGGCCGCGCCCTGCGCGACTTCGCCCGCCGCGATGAGATTGTCGTCGCCACCAAGGTGTATTTCCCGGTGGGCGACCTGGCCGAGGGCCTGTCCCGCGGGCAGATCCTGCGCTCCATCGACGACAGCCTCCGTCGTCTGAACATGGACTACGTCGACCTGCTGCAAATCCACCGCTGGGATTACAACACGCCGATAGAAGAGACGCTGGAGGCGCTTAACGACGTGGTGAAGGCCGGCAAAGCGCGCTATATCGGCGCGTCGTCTATGCACGCCTCGCAGTTCGCGCAGGCGCTCGATCTGCAAAAACAGCACGGCTGGGCGCGGTTTGTGACCATGCAGGATCATTACAACCTGATCTATCGTGAAGAGGAGCGCGACATGCTGCCGCTCTGCTATCAGGAAGGCGTGGCGGTGATCCCGTGGAGCCCGCTGGCGCGAGGCCGCCTGACGCGCCCGTGGGGAGAAACGACCGCTCGCCTGGTATCGGATGAGGTGGGGAAAAACCTGTACGAAGGAACGGAAGCCAGCGATGCGCTGATTGCCGAACGTTTAGCGGGCATTGCCGACGAACTCGGCGCGACGCGCGCGCAGGTGGCGCTGGCGTGGCTGCTGAGCAAACGCGGCGTTGCCGCACCGATTATCGGCACCTCACGCGAGGAACAGCTGGATGAACTGCTCAGCGCGGTGGATATCACGCTGACGCCGGAGCAAATTGCCGAGCTGGAGACGCCGTATCAGCAGCATCCGGTGGTGGGGTTTAAGTAAACAAAAGCCGGGTGGCGCTACGCTTACCCGGCCTACAAATAACGTGCGATCGCAGGCCGGGTAAGGCGAAGCCGCCACCCGGCAAAACACTCACCCGAAGTGATCGTATCCTTCCCAGTCGAGCGTGACCGGAGCCCCGTCGCGGACAAACTGCAGCCCCTCGCTCTCCGGCATGATTTGCCCGATGCAGGTAAACCGCGCGCCGAGATGGGCCAACGCCACGTCCAGCGTCCCGCGATTGAGCTCAGGGACGGTAAAGCACAGCTCGTAGTCTTCACCCCCAGAGAGCGCCCAGCGCAGGGCCTGCTCCGGTTCGGCGTGGCGCAGCAGCTGCTCCGACAGCGGGAACTGGGTGAGGTCGATACGCGCGCCGACGCCGCTGGCCTTAAGAATATGGCCCAGATCGGAGATCAGCCCGTCGGAAAGATCGATAGCCGAGCTGGCGCGATCGCGCAGCGCCTGGCCGTGGAGAATGCGCGGCGTCGGGCGCAGGTGACGCTTCACCAGATACGCGGCATCGTCCTGGTCTGCAACCACCAGTCGGTTCTGAAGGATCGCCAGACCCGCCGCGCTGTCCCCCGGCGTGCCGGTGACGTAAACCCAGTCGCCGGGCTTCGCCCCGGAGCGCTTGAGCGCGCGCCCGACCGGCACGTAGCCGTGGATAGCCAGCGTCATCGACAGCGGCCCGGCGGTGGTGTCGCCGCCGATCAGCTGCATATCGTAGTAGTTAAGCTGGTCAAACAGCGCATCGCTGAAGGCCTCCAGCCAGGCTTCATCGACGTTCGGCAGGGTCAGCGCCAGCGTCAGCCACGCGGGATCGGCGCCCATTGCCGCCAGATCGCTTACGTTAACCGCGAGCGCTTTGTAAGCCAGATCGGCAGGATCGATATCGGGTAAGAAATGACGACCGCACACCAGCGTGTCGGTGCTGATAGCCAGCGTCTGCTTTTCGGGAATATTGAGAAGTGCACAGTCATCGCCGATGCCGGTTTCAACGTCGAGACGAGAGGTTCTGACACGGTCAAAATAACGGGCAATCAGGGAAAATTCGCCGCATGCCATACGTTATGCCTCAGCAAATTAAATAAAAAAACCGGAGCCGCATCGCCGGTCAGGCAATGCGAAGCTCCGGCTTGCGGATCACTTTTTGCGGGGACGGATCGCGGGTGCGGCTTTATCCAGCACGCCGTTGACGAACTTGTGGCTGTCTTCAGCGCCGAAGGTTTTCGCCAGCTCAATCGCTTCGTTGATGGCCACTTTGTACGGCACATCGTCACGCTTGGACAGCTCAAACAGGGCGATACGCAGCACCGCTTTTTCTACCTGGCCCAGCTCATCGAGCAGGCGGGACAGATAAGGCTTCATCAGACCATCGAGATACGCGCTATTAGTCGCCACTCCCGACAGCAGTTCACGGAAGTACAGAACGTCAACGTCTTTAACGTCCTGTTCTGACAGGAACTGGTACTCAACATCAGCGATGTCGTTTTGGGACAACTGCCAGGAGTAAAGTGCCTGGACGGCACATTCACGGGCGCGGCGACGAGCAGCAGGTTTCACGGAATTCCCCTTACAAAAAAATCAGGCCTTAATGGCTTTCAATACATTGATCATTTCAAGCGCGGTCAGTGCAGCTTCTGCACCTTTGTTACCGGCTTTGGTGCCAGCACGTTCGATGGCTTGTTCAATACTTTCGGTGGTCAGCACGCCAAACGCGACAGGAATTTCAGCATCCTGCGCAACGTGTGCCAGACCGTTGCTTGCACCGCCCGCAACGTATTCGAAGTGCGCAGTGCCGCCACGAATAACCGTACCCAGCGCAATCACCGCGTCATACTTACCGGTTTTCGCCAGCGCGCCCGCTGCCAGAGGCAGTTCGTAAGCACCTGGAACCCAAACAACGGTAATGTTGTCATCTTTAACCTGGCCGATACGTTTCAGGGCGTCAATGGCACCTTCCAGCAGGCTGTCGTTGATGAAGTTGTTGAAACGCGCAATGGTGATGGCGACGCGAGCGTCCGGGGTAGCTACAGCAGCTTCAATAATGTTCATACTCTTCCTTTACGGGTTCATTTGGCCCCGCAGGGGGGCGGATTTTATCATAATACTTTGCACACTGCTTCCCTATTTGGGGAGCAATTACGCTGTCGTTAAATGGAGGCAGACATCCGGACCCACCGGACGAATCTCGCTGAATTTAAGCTGCGGCGCGTCGGCCAGGTTTTCAAGGCCCGGCAGTACGAACAGGCCGCGCGCATCGCTGCCTAAAAGCTTAGGCGCGACGTAGACCAGCAGTTCATCCACCAGCCCGGCCTGCAGTAATGCGCCCGCCAGCGTCGGGCCCGCTTCGACCCAAATGCTGTTAACCTGCTGCTTGCCGAGGAGCATCATCAGCACCACCAAATCGAGATGACCGTTGTGCTCCGGCACCATAACGGTGCGCACGCCTTCCGGCCATTCGCGCGGATCCTCTTTCGTACGGGCAATCCAGGTTTCCCCCGGCTGCTGAACGATGCGGTGCTCGGGCGTGATGCGGTTCTGGCTGTCAATGATGATGCGCAGCGGCTGGCGCAGGTTTTCCTGCGGATAGAGCGCCTGGGTATCTGCATTCAGTTCGTCCCAGCGCACCGTCATGGCCGGATCGTCAGCTAAAACCGTTTCACTGCTGGTGAGGATAGCATGGCTTTGCGCGCGCAGACGTTGCACATCGCGCCTTGACTGCGGCGAGGTGATCCACTGGCTCTCGCCGCTCGCCATCGCCGTGCGGCCATCAAGCGACGCGCCGAGCTTGAGCTGAATGTACGGGAATCCGGTGCGCATGCGCTTCAGGAAGCCTTTATTCACCGCTTCGGCATCGTTCATCATCAGGCCGTGGCTGACGTCGATCCCCGCCTGCTGCAGGCGATACAGGCCGCGGCCCGCCACCTGCGGATTAGGATCCTGCATCGAAGCCACCACCCGCGCGACGCCCGCCGCAATCAGCGCATCGCAGCACGGCGGCGTGCGGCCGTGATGGCTGCAAGGCTCAAGCGTCACGTAGGCCGTCGCCCCGCGCGCCTTCTCACCCGCCATACGTAAGGCGTGAACCTCCGCGTGAGGCTCGCCCGCGCGATAGTGGAAACCTTCACCGACGATTTCGCCGTCCTTAACGATGACGCACCCGACGTTCGGATTGGGATGGGTAGTAAAACGACCGCGCTGCGCCAGCTTCAGCGCACGCGCCATGTATATCTCATCCTGCATGCGCTTAATCCTGTAGGCGGGCGATCTCTTCGCCGAACTCTTTGATGTCTTCAAAGCTGCGGTAAACGGAAGCAAAACGGATGTAGGCGACTTTATCGAGCTTTTTCAGCTGTTCCATCACCAGGTTGCCGATCATTTTGCTCGGCACCTCGCGCTCGCCCAGCCCACGAAGGTAGGAGCGAATGTGGTTCAGGGCCATTTCCACGTCATCCGCGCTGACGGGGCGTTTTTCCAGGGCCTTGAGCATCCCGCTGCGCAGCTTCTCTTCGTTAAACGGCTCGCGCACGTCGTTGCTTTTCACCACGCGCGGCATCACCAGCTCTGCGACTTCGAAGGTCGTAAAACGCTCGTTGCACACCAGACACTGCCGACGACGGCGTACGGATGATCCTTCGCCCACAAGGCGAGAATCAATAACTTTGGTATCCACGGCGGAGCAAAATGGGCAATGCATACGGTATCCCTGGTATCTGGTTAACTTTTTTCTATTTTACCCTGATCTGGGCTGACAACAAAGGAAGAGCTTTTTGAGACAAAGGATCTATACCTGACGGCGTCATACTGCCTACCATTAGGCATATCCGTTACCCTAAGGAAATAAACGCAATGACAAGACGTTATTTACGCATTTTGCTGGTGGGAAGCCTCTTCAGCCTTAGCGCCTGCGCGCAGCAAACGGAAGTCCGCGAGATGAAACAAAGCGTGAATACGCTCAACTCGGCGATGGACAAGCTAAACAAAGAAACCGTGAAGATAACCCAACAGAACGCGCTGAATGCAAAATCCAGCAGCGGCGTTTATCTTCTGCCTGGCGCTAACACGCCTGCCCGCCTGAACAGCCAGATTGGTACGCTCAAAATGTCGCTGGTGAACGTGGCGGCAAACGCTGACGGCACGCGCGCAACCCTGCGGATTCAGGGCGAGTCTAACGACCCGCTTCCGGCATTTAGCGCAACCGTGGAGTGGGGGCAGATTCAGGGCACAACCGGAAGCTATCAGGAAGTGAACGTCAAGAATCAGCTGATTTCCGCTCCGGCCAGCGTGCTGGCCCCGAGCGACGTTGATATCCCGCTTCAGCTGAGCGGCCTGACGCCGGAACAGCTGGGCTTTATCCGCATCCACGATATCCAGCCAGCCGCGCAATAATCCCCCTCTTTTAGCGGAGTAGATTGTTACTCCGCTAACATTTTACATCCCGCAAATATTGGCAACATAAATGATTGCCGTTACAATCCCCGCCGTTTAAAGTACGCAAACGTGAACGCAATCGATTACGTATGTGAGAGAACTGTGAAACAACACGTATTTTTGTGAGCAGGGATTCCTATAATAGGCTCCGCAGAAACACGAAATATTTAGAAACGCAATTCGCGCATTTTTCACTCCCGGAAGGGAATTTCAATCAGTGGCATGATTATGAAAAAAACATTACTCGCAGCCGGTGCAGCGCTGGCACTTTCCGCCTCTTTCACCGTTAACGCGGCAGAAAACGACAAACCACAGTACCTCTCCGACTGGTGGCACCAGAGCGTTAACGTGGTAGGCAGCTACCACACCCGTTTCGGACCGCAGATCCGCAACGATACCTATCTGGAATATGAAGCGTTCGCTAAAAAAGACTGGTTTGATTTCTATGGCTACATGGATGCACCGGTCTTCTTCGGCGGTAACACCGACGCAAAAGGTATCTGGAACCACGGTTCTCCGCTGTTCATGGAAATCGAGCCGCGCTTCTCCATCGATAAGCTGACCGGCGCGGACCTGAGCTTCGGTCCGTTCAAAGAGTGGTATTTCGCGAACAACTACATCTACGACATGGGCCGCAACGCGTCCGGTCGTCAGAGCACCTGGTACATGGGTCTGGGTACGGACATCGACACTGGCCTGCCAATGAGCCTGTCCATGAACGTCTATGCCAAGTACCAGTGGCAGAACTACGGTGCAGAAAACCAGAACGAGTGGGACGGCTACCGTTTCAAGGTGAAATACTTCGTGCCAATTACCCAGCTGTGGGGCGGCAACCTGAGCTACATCGGCTTCACCAACTTTGACTGGGGTTCAGACCTGGGCGATAAGAGCGGCTACGCTGAGAACGGCATTAAGCAGCGCACCAACGACTCCATTGCGTCCAGCCACATCCTGGCGCTGAACTACGATCACTGGCACTACTCCGTGGTCGCGCGTTACTGGCACAACGGTGGCCAGTGGAACGACGACGCGGATCTGAGCTGGATGAATGAAAACGTCCGTTCTACCGGTTGGGGTGGTTACCTGGTCGTAGGTTACAACTTCTAATCTGTTAATCTATGCGGAATTAGCCCGGTGGCGCAGCGCTTACCGGGCCTACTATCCGTAATTGTGCGGGCTGATGCCCTCACCTTACCCTCTCCCACGGGAGAGGGCGCGAAGACAAAAAAAATCCCGGTCAACAGACCGGGATTTTTTTATGCGAAAGACGCTGTCTTACGGCAGAATTGACGGCTGATCCGCCCCTTCCTTCTCGACCTTCTGCTGGAGCAGGTGCTCGCGCTTCATGCCAAGCTTCAGTGCCAGTGCGGACGCTACGTAGATAGACGACGCCGTACCGATAGACACACCGATCAGCATGGTCAGCGAGAAGCCTTCCAGCACCGGACCACCGAAGAGATACAGCATCAGGATCACCATCAAGGTGGTACCGGATGTGATCAACGTACGGTGCAGCGTCTGGGTCAGTGAAACGTTGAAGATTTCGTACGGCGTACCGCGACGGATCTTACGGAAATTTTCACGGATACGGTCAGATACCACGATGCTGTCGTTCAGGGAGTAACCGATAACGGACATCAGGGATGCCACGATCGTCAGGTCAATCTCGATGTGGAACAACGACAGTACGCCCATGGTGATCACCACGTCGTGCGCCAGCGCGATAACCACGCCTGCCGCCAGTCGCCACTCGAAGCGGAAACCAACGTAAATCAGGATGGAGATCAGCGCCACCATCAGCGCCATCGCACCGGTTTGCGCCAGGTCCGCGCCCACGCTTGGGCCAACGAACTCAATACGCTTCACCGTCGCGTTCTGGCTGGTCGTTTCGTTAATCACGTGAACGACCTTGCTGCCCAGCTCCTGGCTGCCGTTGGCATCGTGTACCGGAGGCATACGCACCATGATGTCGCGGCTGCTGCCGAAGTTCTGCAGCAGCGGCTCTTCAAAGCCCGCTTTCTGCAGCGACTCGCGCATCTGGTCCATATCGACCGGTTTTTCCAGGGTGATTTCAATCACCGTACCACCGGTGAAGTCGAGACCCCAGTTAAAGCCCTTCACGCCCATAATGGCGATGGACAGAATCAGCAGAAAACCTGAAATGCCGAAGGCCCAGTAGTCCCAGCGCATAAAGTCCCAGACTTTACGGCCGTGGTTCAATTGTTCAACAGTATATTCCTGTGCCACAACGCACTCCTCAGATAGACAGCTTTTTGACGCGCTTGCCGCCGTACAGCAGGTTCACGATGGCACGGGTGCCGACAATAGCGGTAAACATCGACGTTGCGACACCGATACCGGTTGTAATCGCAAAGCCTTTGATAGCGCCAGTACCCACTGCATACAGGATAAGAACCTTAATCAGTGTTGTTACGTTCGCATCGAAGATGGAGCTGAACGCGCCTTTATAGCCTTCTTCAATCGCCTGCTGAACAGAACGACCGTTGCTCAACTCTTCTTTGATACGCTCGTTTATCAGTACGTTGGCGTCGACCGCCACCGCAAGGGTTAAAACGATACCCGCAATACCTGGCATGGTCAGCGTGGCTCCCGGCAGCAGGGACATGATGCCGATGATCAGCACCAGGTTCGCCACCAGCGCGGACGTCGCAATCAGGCCGAACTTCTTATAGAAGAGGATCATGAACAGAATGGAGACCACCAGACCGGCCAGACACGCTTCCAGACCCTGCTTGATGTTCTGCATACCCAGGGTTGGGCCGATGGTGCGCTCTTCAACGATCTGAATCGGCGCAATCAGCGCACCGGCACGCAGCAGCAGAGAGAGCTGACGCGCTTCGTTCGGGTTGTTGATACCGGTGATGCGGAAGCTGTTACCCAGACGAGACTGGATGTTGGCGATATTAATCACCTCTTCCTCTTTCACCAGAACGGCGCGGCCGTTGGCATCTTTCTTACCGCTGTCTTTGTACTCCACGAACAGGGTCGCCATCGGCTTACCGATGTTGTCCTTGGTGAAGTTAGACATGATGTTACCACCCGCGCTATCCAGCGAGATGTTAACCTGCGGCTGGTTGTATTCGTCCTGGCTTGAAGTGGAGTCGGTGATGTGGTCACCGGTCAGGATCACGCGCTTGTACAGCACAACCGGCTGACCTTCGCGGGTCTGTTTCACTTCGGAATCGCCCGGAACGCGGCCGGAAGCGGCTGCGGACTGATCGACGTTAGAGTTCACCAGGCGGAATTCCAGGGTTGCAGTCGCGCCCAGAATCTCTTTCGCACGCGCAGTGTCCTGAATACCCGGCAGTTCAACCACGATACGGTCAGCACCCTGACGCTGTACCAGCGGCTCGGCTACGCCCAGCTGGTTTACGCGGTTACGCAGAATGTTGATGTTCTGCTGAACGGCGTATTCACGCGCTTCGCTCAGACGCGCATCGGTCATCACCGCGCGCAGCTGGTTGCTGCCCTGAGAGGTGATCACCAGATCGCGGTGGCGCTGAGACAGGTAAGTAACGGCCTGATCGCGCGCCGCGCTGTCGCGGAACGTGATGCTCAAACCGTAGTTATCTTCTTTACGCACGGTCGTGTATGCGATGCCTTTTTCACGCAGATCGCTGCGCAGGCTGTCGATATTCTGTTCCTGCAGCTTGCCGAGCGCGGTGTCCATGTCCACTTCCATCAGGAAGTGAACGCCACCACGCAGGTCAAGACCAAGCTTCATTGGCTCTGCGTTCAGCGCAGCCAGCCAACGCGGGGTTGCAGGAGCAAGGTTAAGCGCCACGACGTATTTATCACCGAGCACGCCCATCAGCGCTTCACGGGCGCGGAGCTGCGTGTCGGTGGTGTCGAAGCGAGCAAGAATTGCGCCCTCTTCCAGTGCCACAGACTTCGCGGTAATTTTTTCTTCTTGTAACGTTTTCTGGACCTGGATCAGCGTTTGCTCACTGGCGGCGACACCGCGCGCGCCAGTGATTTGAACGGCCGGATCCTCACCATACAGGTTGGGAAGCGCGTACAGCAGGCCGACGATAATCACGACGACCAGCATGATGTACTTCCACAAAGGATAACGGTTTAACACGGCAGTTCCCTTTGGGAAAAGTTGGGATTACAGCGCCTTCATGGTGCCTTTCGGCAGAACGGCAGCTACGAAGTCACGTTTGATGACCACTTCAGTGGTGTCGTTCAGGGCGATAGCAATGTAGCCGCTTTCAGCTACTTTGGTTACGCGACCGACCAGACCACCGTTAGTCAATACTTCATCGCCTTTCGCGATGGAGTTCATCAGGTTTTTGTGCTCTTTGGTACGCTTCTGCTGTGGACGCAGGATCATGAAGTAGAAGATCAGACCGAACACAACCAGCATCAGAATCAGAGACATTGGGCTGCCCTGGGCTGGTGCACCTGTTGCTGCTACCGCATCAGAAATAAAAAAGCTCATTCAAATTCCCTCATTATTAAAATTAATCAACGTTCAACGGTGGGACATCACGACCCTGACGTTGGTAGAAATCCGTCACGAAGCTCTCTAATTTACCCTCTTCGATAGCCTTACGTAAACCAGCCATTAAGCGCTGATAATAACGAAGATTATGAATGGTATTGAGACGCGCGCCCAAAATCTCGTTACAACGATCGAGATGATGCAGATACGCGCGAGAATAATGGCGACAGGTGTAGCAATCGCACTCGGAATCGAGCGGGCTGGTGTCACTCTTATGCTTCGCGTTACGGATTTTCACCACGCCATCGGTAACAAACAGATGACCGTTACGCGCGTTACGGGTTGGCATTACGCAGTCGAACATATCAATGCCGCGACGTACGCCTTCAACCAGATCTTCTGGTTTACCCACCCCCATCAGGTACCGCGGTTTATCGGCCGGGATTTGCGGGCAGACGTGCTCCAGAATACGGTGCATGTCTGCCTTCGGCTCGCCCACAGCCAAACCGCCGACAGCGTAGCCATCAAAGCCTATCTCTACCAGACCTTTAACGGAGATATCGCGTAAATCTTCGTAAACGCTGCCCTGAATAATGCCGAACAGCGCATTTTTGTTCTGCAGGGAGTCAAAACGGTCGCGGCTGCGCTTCGCCCAGCGCAGGGACATCTCCATAGAACGCTTGGCGTAATCCCAGTCTGCCGGATAAGGCGTACATTCGTCGAAGATCATCACGATATCGGAGCCGAGATCGTACTGAATCTCCATCGATTTTTCCGGATCGAGGAAAATCGGATCGCCGTTGATCGGGTTGCGGAAGTGAACGCCTTCTTCGGTGATCTTACGGATGTCGCCCAGGCTGAACACCTGGAAACCGCCGGAGTCGGTGAGAATGGGGCCTTTCCACTGCATGAAGTCGTGCAGGTCGCCGTGCAGCTTCATGATCTCCTGACCGGGACGCAGCCACAGGTGGAAGGTGTTACCGAGGATGATTTGTGCGCCGGTGGCTTCAACTTCTTCCGGCGTCATCCCTTTTACGGTGCCGTACGTGCCCACAGGCATAAACGCAGGGGTTTCCACCACGCCGCGATCAAACACTAGGCGACCACGGCGCGCGCGGCCGTCGGTGGTATCGAGTTCAAATTTCATTTTTATTCCTCTGTGCCGGAAAAACAGTCCGACACATTATTCTGGTGCCGCGGACTTATTCCCCGACACGCTCATTCAAAGCCAGCGGATTGTACGTGATAAACATCGCGTCTCCGTAGCTAAAAAAGCGATATTTTTGTTCTACCGCAGACTTGTAGGCATTCATCGTATGCTGATAACCCGCAAATGCGGAAACCAGCATAATCAACGTAGATTCAGGCAGATGGAAATTGGTCACCAGCGCATCAATCACGTTGTACTGATAGCCTGGGTAGATAAAGATCTGCGTATCGCCAAAGAAAGGCTCGATAAGATCGGCTTTTGCCGCCTGCGCCGCGCTCTCAAGGGAACGCACGGAGGTGGTGCCAACCGCCACAACCCGGCTTCCGCGCGCTTTCGCCGCCAGCACCGCGTCCACAACCTCCTGCGGCACTTCGGCATACTCGGAATGCATGATGTGATCTTCAATGCTGTCCACGCGTACCGGCTGGAAGGTGCCCGCGCCGACGTGCAGCGTCACGAACGCCATCTCAACGCCTTTTGCGCGCAGTTTTTCCAGCAAGGGTTCGTCAAAGTGCAGGCCCGCCGTCGGCGCGGCCACCGCGCCAGGCTTCTGGCTATAAACGGTTTGATACAGCTCGCGATCCGCCTCTTCGTCCGGGCGCTCAATGTACGGCGGCAGCGGCATGTGGCCGATGGTGTTCAGAATATCCAGCACCGTGCGCTCGTCGTGGAACTCCACTTCGAACAGCGCGTCATGGCGCGCGGTCATGGTCGCTTTAATGCTCTCGTCATCGCCCAGCAGCAGCTCCGCGCCCGGCTTCGGCGCTTTGGAGGCGCGAATATGTGCCAGAATACGTTTATCGTCGAGCATGCGTTCGACCAGCACTTCAATCTTGCCGCCGCTGGCCTTGCGGCCAAACAGGCGCGCCGGGATCACGCGGGTATTGTTAAAGACCAGCAGATCCCCAGGGTTGAGCTTGTCGAGCAAATCGGTGAAAGTACCGTGCGTCAGCGCGCCCGTTGGCCCGTCCAGTGACAGCAGGCGACAACTGCTGCGCTCAGGCATGGGATAGTGAGCAATCAGGGACTCAGGTAGTTCAAAGGAGAAATCGGCGACGCGCATGACGTATACTCGTGACTTAAAAACAGGCGGCATAGTCTAGTGCTCACACCCTTTTGCTGCAACAACTAGCCGACTTTGGACAAATAAAACGCATGAATTTTCTCGCCCACCTGCATCTCGCCCACCTCGCTGAAAGCTCCCTTTCCGGCAACCTGCTGGCGGATTTCGTGCGCGGCAACCCCGCCGAGGCGTATTCCGCAGAGGTTGTCGACGGGATCTTTATGCATCGCCGCATCGACGTCCTGACCGATAACCTGCCGGAAGTGACGGAAGCGAAGGCCTGGTTCCGCCCGGAAACCCGCCGCGTAGCGCCGATCACGCTCGACGTGATGTGGGATCACTTCCTGTCGCGCCACTGGGCCCGGCTTTCGCCCGAGATGCCGCTGCCGGAATTTGTGCGCTACGCGCACGCGCAGGTCGCCATGATTCTGCCCGACTCACCGCCGCGCTTTGTCAATCTGAACAACTACCTGTGGTCAGAACGCTGGCTGGAGCGCTATCGCGAGATGGATTTTATTCAGAACGTCTTGAACGGAATGGCGAGCCGCCGCCCGCGCCTGGACGCGCTGCGCGACTCCTGGCACGACCTGGATGAACATTACGACGCGCTGGAAACCCGGTTCTGGCAGTTTTATCCGCGCATGATGGCGCAGGCGAAGAATAAAGAACTGTGATGCCGGTATGATTGATAGGTAAAAGCTGGCGGAACGATTGTCACCACCTCTTTGTCTTATCCATGAACACTCTCTATACTGGCCCGCGTTGCGTTCTAAATAACCTTAGTATCTACAGGAGAATCATATGGTTCTGGTAACTCGTCCGGCTCCGGATTTTACGGCTGCAGCAGTTCTGGGCAACGGTGAAATCGTTGAAAACTTCAACTTCAAACAGCACACCAACGGTAAAGCGACCGTTCTGTTCTTCTGGCCAATGGACTTCACCTTCGTTTGCCCGTCCGAGCTGATCGCGTTCGACAAACGTTATGAAGAATTCCAGAAGCGTGGCGTAGAAGTGGTTGGCGTCTCCTTCGACTCTGAATTTGTACACAACGCATGGCGTAACACCCCTGTCGACAACGGCGGCATCGGTGCGGTGAAATACGCGATGGTTGCGGACATCAAACGCGAAATCCAGCAGGCTTACGGTATCGAACATCCGGACGCTGGCGTTGCGCTGCGCGGTTCCTTCCTGATCGACGCGAACGGCATCGTGCGTCACCAGGTAGTGAACGATCTGCCGCTGGGTCGTAACATCGACGAAATGCTGCGCATGGTTGACGCGTTGCAGTTCCACGAAGAGCACGGCGAAGTGTGCCCGGCTCAGTGGGAAAAAGGTAAAGAAGGCATGAACGCGTCTCCGGACGGCGTGGCTAAATACCTGTCTGAGAACGTATCCAGCCTGTAATCGGCACGGTTTATGAAGAAGGCCCGCTTATGCGGGCCTTTTTGTTTAGAACGCGAAGCACGAACACCCTAACACGCCCCAGAAGGCCTGCTCGTCCGACACCGGAATATCCGACTGGCGGGCAATGCCGTGCGCGTGGCCGTGCACGCCGCAGCTGCCGATGCACTGGTGCATCTGCACCACCGCGCCAACCCTGCTGGCCGCAGGCGGCGCGGAGCGGTAGTGCCCCGGCACCTTCACCACCGGTGACCACTCCGGCACGACCGGGATCGGCGGCGGCGACAGCGGGCTAAAGTACCCGGCGGCGTAAACCACTTTGCCATCCACCACCGTCAGCACCGACTCAATGCCCTTAATCTCCTCTTCCGCCACGCTGAAGTAGTCTTTGGAAAGCACCACCAGATCGGCAAGCTGCCCTTCAACAATGCGCCCCTTTTTCCCCTGCTCGCTGGAGAACCACGCGCTGCCCGCGGTCCACAGCTCCAGCGCCACGTCGCGCGGCAGGCGGTTGCTGTCGTCATACATCGCCAGCCCGCCGACGGTGCGCCCGGAGACCAGCCAGTAGAGCGCCGTCCACGGGTTGTAGCTCGCCACGCGGGTCGCATCCGTGCCCAGGCCAACCGGCACGTCCAGCTCCAGCATTTTCGCCACCGGCGGCGTGTGCTTCACCGCCTCTTTGCCGTACCTGTCGACAAAATACTCGCCCTGGAAGGCCATGCGGTGCTGCACCGCGATCCCGCCGCCGAGCGCCTTCACGCGCTCGATGTTGCGCTCGGTAATGGTCTCCGCGTGGTCGAAGAACCAGTGCAGGCCGTTGAACGGAATCTCCCGGTTCACCTTCTCGAACACGTCGAGCATGCGGCTGATGGATTCGTCGTAGGTCGCATGCAGGCGGAAAGGCCAGCGGTGTTCCACCAGGTGGCGCACCACGCGCTCCAGCTCGTCTTCCATCCCTTCTGGCAGATCCGGGCGCGGCTGGAGGAAGTCCTCAAAGTCCGCCGCGGAGAAGACCAGCATTTCGCCCGCCCCGTTGGCGCGGTAGAAGTCGGTCCCCTGCCCCGGCTTGAGCATATCGGTCCAGCGCTCAAAATCCTCCAGCTCCTGCTTTGGACGCTGGGTAAAGAGGTTATAGGCGATACGCACCGTCATCTGCTCTTTGGCGTGCAGTTCGGCGATCACTTCATAATCTTCCGGGTAGTTCTGGAAGCCGCCGCCTGCGTCGATGGCGCTGGTCAGCCCCAGGCGATTCAGCTCGCGCATAAACTGTCGGGTGGAGTTCACCTGCTGCTCAATCGGCAGCTTCGGCCCTTTCGCCAGCGTGGCGTAGAGGATCATCGCGTTGGGTTTGGCGATCAGCATCCCGGTCGGGTTGCCGTGGTTGTCGCGCACGATCTCGCCGCCCGGCGGGTTCGGCGTCTCTTTGGTATAGCCCACAGCCTTAAGCGCGGCGCGGTTGAGCAGCGCGCGATCGTAGAGGTGAAGCACGAATACCGGCGTGTCCGGCGCGGCGTCGTTGAGCTCTTCGATGGTCGGCATCCGGCGTTCGGCGAACTGGAACTCGCTCCAGCCGCCGACCACGCGCACCCACTGCGGTGACGGCGTGCGATCGGCCTGCTCTTTCAGCATCCGCAGCGCATCCACCAGCGACGGCACGCCTTCCCAGCGCAGCTCGAGGTTATAGTTCAGCCCGCCGCGGATCAGGTGCAGGTGCGAATCGTTCAGGCCGGGGATAACGGTGCTTCCCTTCAGGTCAACGATCTGGGTGCCCTGCGTCGCATAGCTCATGATGCGATCGTGGTTGCCCGTGGCGAGGATCTTACCGTTGGCGATCGCCACCGCTTCCGTCAGCGGGTTTTCGCGATCGAGGGTGTGGATCTTACCTTTGGTTAAGATCAGTGTGGCAGTTTGAGACATAACGTACTCCTTTGAGCCGAATCAGGCTTTTTTCAGCCAGTCGGCGAACAGACGGGTCACGATGGGCATCCACAGCCAGACCACCAGCGCGACCACACAGGCATCGTTAATCAAATGCAGTAATAAAGATCCTTTCAGACCAGGCAGCAGCGCCCCGGTCACCAGCGGCACCACGTTGGTGCTGGGGAAAATCACCAGCAGGGTGATGAGAAACTGCTTCCACTGCTTTGGCTTACGCACGTGCGGCTCGGGCGGGGTAAACCAGAAGGCCGCCTCGGTGCGCACTTCGGTTTTGTCCCCGTCTGCCAGCGACGGTTCAATCTCTTTCACCAGCGCGTTACGGGTTTCGGACTGCGTCCACGCATAAAGGTGTTCGGGGGTATCGAAGCGGATGATCACCGTCCAAAGGGATTGTCCCTCCGACGGGCGAATCACGTTCGCCCCGAGGTGGCCGGGAAATTCCGCCGCGATGGGCATAATTTTCCCCAGCCACTGCTCGTACCGTTCTGCCTGTCCCGGAAGAAGGGTATGGGCGATCACCAGCGTCACATGAGATGTTTGCGCCATAAGAGTTCTCTGGTCATTAACGGGCGGGAGAACCCCGCCCAGAAAGGATTATGCTTTGCGCTCTGGCGCGCCGTGGACGAGGGTATAGGCATAATCAACGCCCATGCCGTACGCGCCGCTGTGCTCGCGCACCAGGTCCATTACCGCGTCGTACGTGCCTTTACGCGACCAGTCGCGCTGGTACTCAAGCAGCACCTGCTGCCAGGTCACCGGCACCGCACCGGCCTGCACCATGCGGTCGATGGCGCGTTCGTGGGCATCCACGGATGTCCCACCGGAGGTATCGGTCACCACGTAAACTTCAAAACCTTCGTCCAGCGCCATCAGCGCCGGGAAGGTCAGGCACACTTCGGTCCACAGGGCAGAAATGATGAGTTTTTTGCGGCCCGTTGCTTTGACCGCCGCAACAAACGCTTCATCTTCCCAGGAGTTCATCGAGGTTCGTTCAATTGGCTTCACGTCCGGATGCACCGCCAGCAGCTCCGGCCAGATATATCCGCTAAAGCTTTTTGTTTCGACTGAGGTATAAATAACCGGTACATCAAATATTTTGCCCGCTTTCGCCAGCGCCACCGTATTATTCTTTAATAGCTGACGGTCAATATTTGCTACGCCAAACGACATTTGCGGCTGGTGATCGATAAAAATCAGTGCGGAATTTTGCGGGTCAATCAATTCACGAATAGACATAAAAGTACCTTTTAATCAATATGTTAAAAGCCAACGATTGTGTGTGCTAAATGAGAAAGGGCCCTGACTGATTAAGCAAATTGAGTATAGCGAGAATTGATTAAGAGGATATTAAAGAAATTTGTCTCCTCTGGTGAATTAAACAGAACAAGATGAAATATATTTTGCAGCAGGCAAGAAATACCTGCTGCAATAATCAGTTAATTACTGAACCAGACTGACGCAGAAATTGCGGGTAACGTGAGTATCCCGTCCTGAATCACGCCTTTCCCCTCTTTCAGTTGCCACGCCTTCACGGCCAGCAGCGGAGAGTCGTCCAGCACCACCTCGCAGGCTTCGCCGCGGTTAATCGCTACCAGCACGCGCTGCTGGTTATAAACGCGGGCAAAAACCACCACGTTGTCGTGCGCGTAGATCACCTGGCAGCCGCCGTAGCGCAGGGCCTGATTTTGCTTGCGCAGCCTCGCCAGGCGCTGATAGAGGCTAAACAGCGTCTTATCCTGCTTCGCCTCGTCCCACGGGAAGGTTTTGCGGCAGAACGGATCGTTATTGCCGTCCAGCCCCACCTCGTCGCCGTAGTAAATGCACGGCACGCCGGGCCAGGTGAAGAGCCACGTCACCGCCAGCGGCAGGCGCGCGGCGTCTTTACCCAGCAGAGATATAAACCGCGCGGTGTCGTGGCTATCGAGCTGGTTAAACATCCTCAGCTGCTGCTGATGCGACAGGCTGGCGCGGTAGTTGTCCATCCACGCCATGCAGGTTTCAGCGTCGATATGGTTGGGATCGTAAGAAATATCGGTGTTCGCGAGGAAGCCCCACAGCGGGAAGGTGAATCCGCGATAGTTCATCGCCGAATCTTCCGCGTCGGCCTGCAGCCACTGGCGGGCGTCGCCGAAGTGCTCGCCGAAGACAAACGCCTCGGGGTTTGCGGCTTTGGCCGCACGGGTAATGGCGGCGACGTGCTGGAGATTGTTGTGCGCCCCGCCCCCTTCCCCGAGCATATGCACCACGTCCAGCCGCCAGCCGTCCATGCTCCACGGCGCTTTCAGCCAGTGGCGAACGATGCTGTCCTCACCGCCGTAGATTTCGTTGACCAGCGTGGGGGACTGAAAATCCAGCTTCGGCAGGCTGGCGTAGCCAAGCCAGTCGAGCGCGCGGCCTTGCTCATCAAAGCTGTACCAGTCGCGCTGCGGCGAATCCGGATTGTGGCACGCCCCGCGCATGTGCTGGTTATGGCGATCGAACCAGGCGTGCGAGTCGCCGCTGTGGTTAAACACGCCGTCCAGGATCAGGCGCATGCCTTCGCTTTGGGTATTTTCCCGCAGCCGCAGCAGCGCCTCGTCGCCGCCAAACTGCTCGTCCACGCGGCGGTAATCTTCGGTATCGTACTTATGCACGCTCGGCGCTTTAAACACCGGGTTGAGATACAGCGCGGTAACGCCGAGCTTTTTCAGGTACGGCAGCTTTTCGCTAATGCCGTCGAGATCGCCGCCGTAGAACGTCGAGCCGCCCGCCTGGGCGGTCAGCGGATCGTCCCACGCCTTCTGGATAATATCGTGGCCCGCCGCGTGGTGATGGTACACCTTGTCCTGCTGCTCCGTGCGCTGAGCGCTTCGCGCGAAGCGGTCCGGGAAGATCTGGTAAAAGACCTGCTCGCTCACCCACTGCGGGCCCGCGTCCGGATAATCCACGGCGAACTGCTCCAGCCGCGCGGGCGGGAAGCGGCTGAATCCCTGCGGGGTAAACCACAGCTGACGATTGTTCCACAGCAGCTTAAAGCTGTAGCGGCGGCGCGGCTGGCCGCTGCGTAAATCGATGCTGGCACGCCACGCCGTCACCCCGGGCTGCGGCTGGCCGCGCTGCTTATGCATCTTCAGCGACGTTTCTTCGTTATCCACGTCGGTGCGAAGCGTCACGCGCTCGGGCTGGTTTTCTCCCGCCAGCCAAAGCGTAATCACAAGGTTGTCTTTGTTTTGCTTAACGAATGGGGCAACCGGAAGGTGCCAGGCATTTAACATCACGCATCCCCTTTGATGAAATTGACGCCACCTTGCCACAGGGGAATTAAGGTTAGCTCACCATGACGAAATTTATTGGGGGAGGAGGACGGGGGATGAGGCATCAGTGCGGCCTGATGCCCTCACCCTGGCCCTCTCCCATGGGGAGAGGGAAGAAAGGATTACTGCACCTGCGCCAGCTGGCGGTCGCGGCGGCATTTAAACATCCAGCCGACCAGCAGCAGGACAATCCACGCGAAGCCAACGTACAGCGAAATACGGGTATCCGGATGGTAGCCAATCAGCGCGATGATAAACACCAGGAAGATCAGGCCAGCCACGGTGGTCGGTACCCCGCCCGGCACCTTGAACTTCAGCGCTTTCGCCTCTTCCGGCGACAGGCGACGACGGAACGCAATCTGCGACAGCAGGATCATAATCCACACCCACACGGTCGCAAACGTCGCCAGCGACGCAATCACCAGGAAGACGTTCTCCGGCATGATGTAGTTCAGGTAAACCGAGAACAGCAGCGCGACGGTCATCACCACTACCGTGACCCACGGCGTGCCGCGGCGCGAGGTTTTCGCAAACACCTTCGGCGCGCTGCCCTGCTCCGCCATGCCGTGCAGCATGCGGCCGACGCCGAAGACGTCGCTGTTAATGGCAGAAAGCGAGGCGGTCAGCACCACGAAGTTCAGAATGCTGGCCGCAAAGGCGATGCCCATATGCTGGAAGGTCAACACGAACGGGCTGCCGTTGGTGCCCACCTGGTTCCACGGATAGATGGACATAATCACAAACAGCGTGCCCACGTAGAACACCAGGATGCGCATCGGTACGGAGTTAATGGCGCGCGGAATGGACTTCTCCGGATCTTTCGCTTCACCGGCGGTAATCCCGATAATCTCGATCCCGCCGTAGGCAAACATTACCATCTGCAGCGACATCACCATCCCGAGCCAGCCGTTGCTGAAGAAGCCGCCGTTGGTCCAGAGGTTATGGATACCGGTCGGCTGCCCGCCGTTGCCAATCCCCCAGATGATGATGCCGAAGCCGGCAATAATCATGATGATGATGGTGGCAACCTTGAAGAAGGAGAACCAGAACTCCAGCTCGCCGAACACCTTGACGCTCATCAGGTTGACGGCGCAGATAATGAGCACCACGCTCAGCACCCATATCCAGTGCGGCACGGCGGGGAACCAGACGCCCATGTAGATGCCGAACGCGGTCACGTCGGCGATGGCCACAATCAGAATTTCAAAGCAGTAGGTCCAGCCGGTGATAAAACCGGCCAGCGGGCCCAGGTTCTCCTGCGCGTAGCGCGAGAAGGAGCTGGCGGACGGGTTATGAACGGACATTTCCCCCAGCGCGCGCATGATGATATACGCCGCCACGCCGCCGATGATGTACGCCAGCAGCACGCTGGGACCGGCCATTTTAATGGCATCTGCCGAGCCATAAAAAAGACCGGTACCGATAGCAGAGCCGAGCGCCATAAAGCGGATATGGCGCGTGCTGAGTCCACGCTTAAGTTTGTTAGTGCTTTCCATTTAAATCTTGCCATTCAACACGAAAAAACAAAAAACCACGGGGCCTATAGCCCCGTGGTTAAACAGTTTGTTGCCGTTGATTAATGCGCTTTCGATGCAACCTGGCGCCCTGCAGCACGGTCCCAGATAATCGCCAGAACCAGAGCAACAACGGTAGGCATCAGCCAGGCCAGTCCCTGCTCGGACAGCGGCAGACGCTGTGTCCAGGCAGGCAGGATTTCGGCGAAGGCTGACGCTTTAATCCCGTCAAGGATACCAAAAATCAGGCTGATAAACATGGCTGGCGCAATAATTCGCGACGAGTTGTTCCACCACGGGCGGGTGAAGCTCAGCACCACCAGCACGATGCACGGAGGATAAATCGCCGTCAGCACCGGAATGGAGACCTGGATCAGGTGGCTCAGACCGAGGTTAGACACCGCCATGGAGAAGATGCCGAGGATGAACACCAGCGTGCGGTAAGAGAGCGGCAGATACTGCGCGAAGAACTCGGCGCAGGCGCAGGTCAGGCCAACCGCCGTCACCAGGCACGCGAGGAAAATCAGCACCGCCAGCAGCATGCTGCCCGCGCCGCCGAAGGTGTGCTGCACGTAGGCATGAAGGATCGCCGCGCCGTTAGCGTTCTGGTCAACCAGCGTCGCGCTGTCGGAGCCCAGGCGGAACAGCGCCAGGTACAGCAGCGTGAGGCCGACGCCCGCCATCAGGCCAGCCCAAATCGTGTAGCGGGTCAGCAGGCGCGCTTCGGTCACGCCACGTGAACGTGCGGCGTTGACGATAACGATACCAAACACCATCGCACCCAGCGTATCCATGGTCAGATAGCCGTTCACGAAACCGTTAGAGAACGCGGCGTTCTTATAGGCATCCATCGCATCGCTGATTGGGCCAGCAGGCCAGACGATGGCCGCAACGGCCAGCACGATCAGCGCAATGATTTTCAGCGGTGCCAGGAAGTTACCGACGGTATCCAGCAGCTTGCCCGGATAGAGGGAGACCAGAATCACGATAGCGAAGTAAACCAGGCTGTAGATAAACAGCGGCATCGCGCCGTCGCCGGTCAGCGGTGCAATCCCCACTTCGAAGGAGACGGTCGCCGTACGCGGGGTCGCAAACAGCGGACCGACGGCCAGATAGCAGACGGTCGCCAGCAGAATACCGGCCACTTTACCGATCGGGGTGCTGAGGCTGTCTACGCCGCCGCCAACTTTCGCCAGCGCAACCACGGTCAGAACCGGCAGGCCAACGGCAGTAATCAGGAAGCCAAACGCAGCCGTCCAGACGTGTTCACCCGCCTGTAGGCCAACCATGGGAGGAAAGATGATGTTGCCTGCGCCAACGAACAGCGCAAATGTCATAAAGCCCAGGGCGATGATGTCGCGCGATTTTAAATGATGGGTCATAAAACCTTACTGCCTGTGGATGTGGTGTTGTAAACGTTGAGTTTTTCGCCATCCCTGACGGGACAATACAGCAGAAAAAATGCTCAATTTCAGCGGGATATGCTCCCGTCCTGGCGTGGAGAAGAATAGTTTTTCGATTTACCAGGCAAATACAGTCGGTATGACAGTATCAGGGGGGGAATTTAAACGCTTATAACGTTTAAAGGCAAGATGGGATCGTAAAACCAGAACAATATGCCAGTATGAAAATTCAGACCAGCACAATACGCTAATTATCCGAAAAACCCATGGCTAATCATGCGAACAAAAAAGCATCAACCGTATAAAATTCATCCGCGTTTCGCTTGACTGCAACGCAAACGGGCCAGCAGTCGCTGGCCCGTGGAAAGGTAAGATGACACACCTGCGATCAGGCGCTTTTTTTGGCAATTAATCGTTCCGGAATAACGAAGCTGAAGCGCGTGCCTTTCCCCACCGTACTTTGTATATCCAGGCGGCTTTCATGGTGGTTAACCGCGTGCTTGACGATGGCCAGCCCCAGGCCGCTGCCTCCGGTCTGCCGGGATCGGGCTTTATCCACGCGATAAAAACGCTCGGTCAGGCGCGGGACATGTTCCGGCGCGATCCCCGGCCCGTCGTCCTCAACGCTAAACTCCGCGCCTGTCGGAACATGCCGCCAGCGCACGGTAATCTTCGTCCCTTCCGGCGTATGGTTTACGGCGTTATACACCAGGTTCGAGACGGCGCTGCGCAGCTCATCTTCGCTGCCCAGCACCTTGAGGCCGCTGTCGACGTCAAAAATCAGCTCATGACGGCCGTGGCTCAGGGTTTGCGCCTCCCGCTCGACGAGGCGAAGCATGACCGGCACGTCGATGGTGTCGTTCAGGGCCAGGGACGGAGCGGCCTCGATTTTCGACAGCGTAAGAAGCTGCTTCACCAGCCCTTCCATCCGATGCGTCTGCTCGCGCATGGTGTGGAGCGCCTTCTCGCGCGGCGCGCCCTCCAGCGTTTGCTCCTGCATCATCTCCAGATAGCCCTGCAGCACCGTCAGCGGCGTGCGCAGCTCGTGGCTGACGTTAGCAAAGAAGTTTCGCCGCGCCCCTTCAAGCTGGTGCATTTGCGTCACGTCGCGCGCCACCATCAGCCACTGCCTGTCGCTGTAAGGCATCACGCGGATTTCCAGATGACGGCCGTTGTTGAGCTTAAGGTTGTGCGGGCGGGTAAAGTCGCGCTTTTTCAGGTACAGCGTGAACTCGGGGTAGCGCAGAAGGTTAAGGATATTCTGGCCGTTATCGTCCGGCCAGCGCAGGCCCAGCAGCTGCTGCGCCAGGCCGTTACACCAGAAGATGGTCCCTTCTTCGGTGGTCAGAATGACCGCGTCCGGCAGCGACTCCGCGCCGCTGCGAAAGCGTTTGATCAGGCTTCCCAGCTCGCGGCGACGCTTTTTATTGCGCATCTGCATCTGGTGCAGGCCGTAGAGCAGCGGCTCCCAGCTTCCGCTTCCGGGCGGCGGCGTCATGCTTCTGTCCACCCACAGCCACCAGGAGAGGCGCAGCAGGTTCCAGAAATGCCAGACCAGCAGCCCGGTGACGGCCGCCAGCAAAAACCACGGCAGATGGCCGAAGATCGCCCCCAGAATGAGGGCCGGAATACAGCATAAGATCAGTTCAAAGACGAGCCTTTTCCATGACAGACGTTCCAGCACGCGTCACACTCCTGTCATTATTCAGAAACGGGTCGAAAAACGATAACCCGTGCCGCGGACCGTCTGCACCATGCGATCGTGGCCGCTCAGTTCCAGCGCTTTTCGCAGGCGGCGAATGTGCACGTCAACCGTGCGGTCTTCAACGTACACGTTGGTGCCCCAGACGTTGTTCAGCAGCTGCTCGCGGCTGTGAACGCGCTCCGGGTGCGTCATAAAGAAGTGTAGAAGCTTAAATTCGGTCGGCCCCATATCCAGAGGGCTTTCGCCGGTCATCACGCGGTGCGAGGTCGGGTCAAGGCTCAGGCCCTGCATCTCAATCACCTCTTCCACCGCCATCGGCGAAATGCGGCGCATCACGGCTTTAATGCGGGCAACCAGCTCTTTCGGGGAGAACGGCTTGGTGATGTAATCATCCGCGCCGGTCTCCAGGCCGCGCACGCGGTCCTCTTCTTCGCCGCGCGCCGTCAGCATCACCACCGGAATATCGCGGGTCATCGCTTCGCGCTTGATGTGCTTGATAAACTGTAGCCCAGAGCCGCCGGGCAGCATCCAGTCAAGCAGGATCAGGTCGGGCCAGGGTTCATTCAGCTGGTTTACCGCGCTGTCATAATCTTCCGCTTCAACCGGCTGGAAGCCGTTTTGTTCGAGCACGAAGCACACCATTTCACGAATTGGAGCTTCATCTTCTACGACCAGAATACGTCTCGCCATACTTTGCCCTGTCTTCTCTTATTAGGTTACAAGTTTGTAATGCGGCGCCATTATGCGTCAGATTTATGACAGATTTATGAAAAACATTACCACCATAAATGGCAAACTGTTGTTTTATTACAGCGGTTATTTTCCGTTCCTCGACAGTTTATAATCCTGCTTTCTTATTATTGCCACGGATCTCCTATGCGCATACTTCACACCTCGGACTGGCACCTGGGTCAAAATTTTTACAGCAAAAGCCGCGCGGCCGAACACGACGCGTTCCTGAACTGGCTGCTGGACACGGCTCAGGCGCAGGAGGTGGATGCGATTATCGTGGCGGGCGATATTTTTGATACCGGCCAGCCGCCGAGCTATGCGCGCGAGCTCTATAACCGCTTCGTGGTCAATCTGCAGAAAACGGGCTGCCATCTGGTGATTGTCGCCGGCAACCACGACTCCGTGGCGACGCTGAACGAATCCCGCGACATTCTGGCCTTTCTGAACACCACCGTCGTCGCCAGCGCCGGACACGCGCCGCAGATCCTGACCAAGCGCGACGGCACGCCCGGCGCGGTGCTGTGCCCGGTTCCCTTCCTGCGCCCGCGCGATATCGTGCAAAGCCAGGCCGGGCTTTCCGGCGGTGAAAAGCAGCAGCATCTGCTGCAAAGCATCACCGGGTACTATCACCAGCAGTATGCCGACGCCTGCGCCCTGCGCGGCGAGCAGCGCATTCCGGTGATAGCCACCGGGCACCTCACCACCGTTGGCGCCAGCAAAAGCGACGCGGTGCGCGACATCTACATCGGCACGCTGGACGCCTTCCCGGCGCAAAATTTCCCCCCGGCGGACTACATCGCGCTCGGGCACATCCACCGCGCGCAGGTTATCGGCGGCTGCGACCACATTCGCTACTGCGGCTCGCCCATTTCGCTCAGCTTTGATGAAACCGGCAAAGCGAAATCGGTGCATCTGGTGACGTTTGCCGACGGCAGGCTCAGCGGCGTGGAAACGCTGGAGGTGCCCGTCACCCAGCCGCTGGCGGCGCTGAAGGGCGATTTAGCCGCCATCACCGCTCAGCTAGAGCAGTGGCGCGACGCCGAGATAAATCCCCCCGTCTGGCTGGATATTGAAATCACCACCGACGAATACCTGCACGACATGCAGCGCAAAATTCAGGCGCTGACGGAGGATCTGCCGGTCGAGGTGCTGCTGGTGCGCCGCAGCCGCGAACAGCGCGAGAAAATCCTGCTCGGCGCGCGGCGCGAAACGCTCAGCGAACTCAGGGTTGAAGAGGTGTTTGAGCGCCGCCTGTCGCAGGAGGAGCTCGACGAGGAAAAACGCGCCCGGCTCAACGAGCTCTTCACCCATGCGCTGCACGCGCTCAATGACGAGGACGACAACGCATGAAAATTTTGAGCCTGCGCCTGAAAAACCTTAACTCGCTCAAGGGCGAGTGGAAAATCGACTTTACCGCCGAGCCGTTTGCCAGCAACGGGCTGTTCGCCATTACCGGCGCGACCGGCGCGGGGAAAACCACCCTGCTGGACGCCATCTGCCTGGCGCTGTATCACGAGACGCCGCGCCTGAACAAGGTCTCCCAGGCGCAAAACGACCTGATGACGCGTGATACCGCCGAATGCCTGGCGGAAGTTGAATTTGAGGTGAAGGGGGTTGCCTACCGCGCGTTCTGGAGCCAGAACCGCGCGCGCAACCAGCCGGACGGCAACCTGCAGGCGCCGCGCGTCGAGCTCGCGCGCTGCGAGGACGGCAAAATCCTCGCGGACAAAGTCAGCGATAAGCTGGAGCAAACCGCCGCGCTCACCGGCCTGGACTACGGCCGCTTTACCCGCTCGATGCTGCTCTCTCAGGGGCAGTTCGCCGCGTTTCTCAACGCCAGGCCGAGCGACCGCGCGGAGCTGTTAGAAGAGCTGACCGGCACGGAAATCTACGGCCAGATTTCGGCCATGGTCTTCGAAAAACACAAGGCCGCCCGCAGCGCGCTTGAGGTGTGCGAAGCGCAGGCCGCGGGCGTGGTGCTGCTGGGCGAAGAACAGCAGCAGCAGCTCCAGCAAAGTTTGCAGGCGCTTACTGACGAAGAGAAAGCCCTGCTCGCACAGCAGCAGACCCAACAGAAGGCCTTTCAGTGGCTGACGCGCAGCGACGAACTCATTCGCGAACAGCAGCGCGCGAACGCCGCTCAGCAGCAGGCCACGCAGGCGCAGGCGGACGCCGCGCCCGATTTGGCAAAGCTCGAACTGGCCCAGCCAGCCGCCCAGCTGCGCCCGCAGTGGGAACACCAGCAGGAGCAGAGCGCACGCCTGGCGCATACCCGGCAGCGGATTGTTGAAGTAAATACTCGCTTACAAGCTAAAACCGCCCTGCGCGGGCGTATCCGCAACGGCGCATCACGCGCGCACGACCAGCTTCAGGCCGAACTGACGGCGCTGGCGCAATGGCTGGCCGAACACGATCGGTTCCGCCTGTGGGGCCAGGAGATGGCGGGCTGGCGCGCGCATTTTTCTCAGCTCAGTCGCGACAGGCAGCAGCTCGCTACGCTTGCGGCCCGCATCGCGGAACTGCGCCAGAAGCTGGCGGGCCTGCCGGAAAACAGCCTGACGCTGACGGCGGATGAGGTCGCTATCGCGATGGAAAATCAGGTGCAGTCGCGGGCTTTCCGCCAGCGTCTGACCGCCCTTCACGCCCGCTACCAGCCGCTGCAAACGCGTCTGCGCCAGAACGGTGAACGCACGCAGAAAGCGCAGGCGGAGCAGGTCACGCTCAACGAAACTCTGTCCTTACGCCGCCAGCAGTACAAAGAGAAACACCAGCACCTTGTCGACCTCAAAGCGCTATGCGAAAGCGAAGCAACGATTAAAAAGCTGGAAAACTACCGCCTGCAGCTCGAGGCGGGTAAGCCGTGCCCACTGTGCGGCTCCAGCGAACATCCCGCCGTGGAGAGGTATCAGGCGCTTGAGCTCACCGATAACCAGCGCCGCCGCGATGCGCTGGAAAAAGAGGTTGCCGCGCTAAAAGAGGAAGGCCTGCTGGTTCTGGGGCAGGTCAACGCGCTGGCTCAGCAAATCCAGCGTGATGCAGCTGAAGCACAGGCGCTCTCTGAGGAGGAGCAAGCGCTCACTAAAGAGTGGCAGGAGGCCTGCGCCGCCCTGAGCGTTACCCTGAACATTCAGGAAGATATTTCCACGTGGATGAGCGAGCAGGAACGCTACGAGCACCAGCTTTATCAGCTTAGCCAGCGTCTGACGCTGCAACACCAGTTGAACGAGCGGGAAGAACAGGAGCGCCAGTCTCAGCAGCAGCTGGCGACAATGCGCGAGGGGATGAACAGCGCCCTGCTCACGCATTCGCTTAGCGCACCGGAAGACGGCGAAGAGGCCGCCTGGCTAAACGCCCGGGAAGCCGAATACGCCCAGTGGCGGGAAAAACAGACCCAGCAGGATGCGGTTCAGGCGCGAATTACCGCCCTGAAGCCGCTGCTCGACGCGCTTCCGGCAACGGATGCTATCGAAGCGGACGCGGTTATTCCCGAAAACTGGCGTGAGATCCACGACGAGTGCGTGTCGCTGCAAAGCCAGCTTGCCGCCCAGCAGCAGCAGGAAACGCTGGAAAGCGAACGCCTGCATCGGTCGGAGGAGCAATTCGCCGCCGCGCTGGCCGCCAGCCATTTTGCCGATCGGGACGCGTTCCTCTCGGCCCTGCTGGATGAAGACACCCTGCGCCGCCTTGAGCAGTTGAAGCAGTCTCTGGAAAGCCAGATCCAGCAGGCATCGGCGCTGCTGGGCCAGGCCAACCAGCAGCTGAAAGATCATCAGGACGCGCGTCCGGAGGCGCTGGAAGGCGATGCTGAAAGCCTGCAGGCCCGGCTTCAGGGGCTGGCGCAGCAGCTGAGGGAAAACACCACCCGCCAGGGTGAAATTCGCCAGCAGCTTAAGCAGGACAGCGATAACCGCGCCCACCAGCAGGCGCTAATGCAGCAAATTGAAGAGGCTTCGCGGCTGGCGGACGACTGGGGATACCTCAACGCGCTCATCGGTTCCAGCACCGGGGATAAATTCCGCAAGTTCGCGCAGGGGCTGACGCTGGATAATCTGGTCTGGCTCGCCAACCAGCAGCTTAACCGCCTGCACGGGCGCTACCTGCTGCAGCGCAAGGCGAGCGACGCGCTGGAGCTGGAAGTGGTGGATACCTGGCAGGCCGACGCGGTGCGCGATACCCGCACGCTTTCCGGCGGCGAAAGCTTCCTGGTGAGCCTGGCGCTGGCGCTGGCGCTTTCCGACCTGGTGAGCCATAAAACGCGCATTGATTCGCTGTTCCTGGATGAAGGCTTCGGCACGCTGGACAGCGAAACGCTGGATACGGCGCTGGACGCCCTCGACGCGCTCAACGCCACCGGGAAAACCATCGGGGTGATTAGCCACGTCGAGGCGATGAAGGAGCGCATTCCGGTGCAGATCAAGGTGAAGAAAATTAACGGGCTGGGGTACAGCAGGCTGGATAAAGAGTTTGCCGTGCAGTAAAGGCCCACTCCATCATGTAGGCCGGGTAAGGCGTAGCCGTCACCCGGCTTTTTTATTGTGGCTGCCTGAATTCGCCCGGTGGCGCTTCGCTTACCGGGCCTACAGAACCGTTTATTCCGGCCACAACCACGCCGCGCCGCGCACGCCGCTGGAGTCACCGTGCACCGCTTTACGGATCGGCGTTTCGCATTCGCCGCCGAACACCCACTGCTTCACCAGGTTCGGCACCGTGGCGTATAAACGGTCCACGTTGCTCATGCCACCGCCGAGCACAATCACGTCGGGATCGAGAATATTCACCACGTGCGCCAGCGATTTCGCCAGCCGCAGCTCGTAGCGGCTGAGCGCCAGCTCCGCAACCGGGTCCTGCTCTTCGACCAGGCGCATAATTTCATTCCCCTTCAGCGGCTGACCGCTCAGGCGGTGATAGTCGGTGGCGAATCCGGTGCCGGAGATAAACGTTTCAATACAGCCCTGCTTGCCGCAGTAGCACGGCACTTCCGCGCGATACTTCAGCTCGTCTTCATCCATCCACGGCAGCGGGTTGTGCCCCCACTCGCCCGCCGTGCCGTTGCCGCCGATGTGTGAACGGCCACCAAAGGCCACGCCCGCGCCGCAGCCGGTGCCAATAATCACGGCAAAAACGGTCTGCGCGCCGGCCGCCGCGCCGTCGATGGCTTCAGACACCGCCAGGCAGTTCGCATCGTTCGCCAGCCGCACCTCGCGGTTCAGGCGCGCGCTCAGGTCCTTATCGAACGGCTGGCCGTTGAGCCACGTCGAGTTGGCGTTTTTAACCACCCCGGTGTAGGGCGAAATCGACCCCGGAATGCCCATCCCGACGGTGCCCGTCTGCCCCGTCTCCTGCTCCGCCATCTCAACGAGCCGGGCGATCGTCTCGATTGTCTGGCGATAATCATCGCGCGGCGTAGGCAGGCGGTGGCGAAAAAGCTGTTCCCCCTGCTCGCTCAGCGCAATCACTTCTGTTTTCGTACCGCCCAAATCAATACCAATACGCACGGGTGACTCCTCATTATTTTGATTATCAACAGAGTAGAAGCACGCTTCCCGATTAGCAATGCAAGCGATGCGACAATTCGTTATCATGCCCGCTGATTTAACGACAAGGCCGTGGAAATTATCATGCTGTGGTTCAAAAATTTGATGGTTTACCGTCTCAGCCGCGACGTTTCGCTGCGTGCAGAAGAGATGGAAAAACAGTTAGCCGCTTACACCTTTTCCCCTTGCGGTAGCCAGGATATGGCGAAAACCGGCTGGGTTCCGCCAATGGGTTCACAAAGCGATGCGCTGACCCACGCCAGCAGCACGGGGCAAATCATCGTTTGCGCCCGTAAAGAGGAGAAGATCCTGCCGACGCCGGTGGTGAAGCAGGCGCTCGAAGCGAAGATCTTCAAGCTGGAAGCCGAACAGGGCCGCAAGCTGAAAAAGACGGAAAAAGACTCGCTGAAGGACGAAGTGCTGCACTCTCTGCTGCCGCGCGCGTTCAGCCGCTTCAGCCAGACGATGATGTGGATCGATACGGTCAACGGCCTGATCATGGTGGACTGCGCCAGCGCCAAGAAAGCGGAAGATACGCTGGCCCTGCTGCGTAAGAGCCTCGGCTCGCTGCCGGTGGTACCGCTGGCGCTGGAAACGCCGATCGAGCTGACGCTGACCGAGTGGGTGCGCAGCGGAACGGCCGCGCAGGGCTTCCAGATCCTCGACGAAGCGGAGCTCAAGGCGCTGCTTGAAGACGGCGGCGTGATCCGCGCCAAGAAGCAGGATCTGGTCAGCGACGAAATCGCCGTGCACATTGAGGCGGGTAAGGTGGTGACCAAGCTGGCGCTGGACTGGCAGCAGCGCATTCAGTTCGTGATGTGCGACGACGGCTCGGTGAAGCGTCTGAAGTTCTGCGATGAGCTGCGCGATCAGAACGAAGATATCGATCGGGAAGATTACGCCCAGCGCTTCGACGCGGACTTTATCCTGATGACCGGCGAGCTGGCGGCGCTGATCCAGAGCCTGGTGGAAGGTCTCGGCGGCGAAGCGCAGAGATAATCTCCCCTCAGACTAACCCTCTCCCTAAAGGGGAGAGGGAAAAAAAATCATTTCAGATAGCGGCACAGGTAAGAGGTTGGCTCAGCAACCTGCAAATGAAACTCGCTGTGACCCGGCACGTTGAAAACCTGCCCGGCAGAATAGACTTTCCACTCCGTTTCCCCCGGCAATAAGACGTTCAGCGCACCGCTGACTACCGTCATCTCTTCCGCTTCCGCCGTACCGAAGGTGTATTCCCCTTCAGCCATAACGCCAACGCTGGCGCGGCCAGTGCTGCTGCTGGTAAAACCAATGGATTTCACTTTACCGGAAAAGTATTCATTACTCTGAAGCATGGGCTGGCCCTTATATTTATTGATAAAAATTCACTATAGGGGCCAGGCTCATTGCCTGTCACGCAAAATCATCAGACCAGCAGCTCGGAGGCCAGGCGGGCAACCAGCACGTTCGATAGCAGCACCGGAACGTCCAGCGCCTTCTGCAGCAGGTCGCGATGGCGCTGGTGAAAGCCGAGACAGTCCAGCATCAGAACGTCCGCGCCCGACTCGATCAGCTCGCGCCCTGCCGCAATCAGCTTGGTTTCGCTGTCCCAGAACGGATTCGCCAGCGCATAGTGCGGAGGATTCTCCAGCACCTTCCACTTACTGGCCTGATTATCAATAAGTTCTTCGATCGGCACGATCACCCCGACCTGATGCCCGTCCACGATCGAGGCCACCAGCGGGGGGATGATGCGCATTGGTTCAAGCAGGATGGCATTTCGCGCCACCAGCCCGGTGATGGGGGCGGTACTCATCAACAGAATGACGTCATAGCGTTGATTATCCAGTACTTCAATTACGCCCTGCAGGGCGCGCTCGATCTTCTGCCGGGAGACGTGCGCCATTTTACCGTCGCTTAACAATGTCGGCAGGGGATCCTCTCCGGGATCGATCGCGTAGTCTTCCATAACCTCTTCCCGGCTCATCTTGCCGAGCAGGCTCAGGTGCGTAATCTGTTGTTCAGAGATGTGCTCCGTTAAGAGCGGTAATACCTCGCTAACGGGAACCACCCCGATGGTGAGGATAGCCAATGTTGCCTTCATTTTTTTTCGCCTTCATTCACTACCACTGCGTTAACACAGGCACAGGCTCACTACGCTGCACGATTTAGTTTTCGAATAAACAGCAAAAAAGCGTAGCAGCAGATCTCTACAGCGAAGTGTAAAGATCTGGTGGCCTTTCCGAATCTACCTGTAATAACTAAATATTAACTCCTGCTTAACAACACCGATGAGTTAAAAATGTGATTCAGGCACGGTTGTGGGGAATTTAGGATTTTTATCAGGACTTTTCAGGATCTTCGTAACGCCGCTTGGCGTCGAGGGCTTCCTGTTCGGTTTCATGTTCGCTGATCAGCGAATCGGGCTTAGGGTGATCCGCGCGCAGCTGGTACCAGGTCACGGTCCGATCGGTACTGCCTTTTTCTACGGTCACGATGCGCGCTTCGCGCGGATAGGGAGGTCTGGTTGGCATAGCTCATCCTTTATTTATGTCTGAGCTATGAGTATAGACGGCGGCTAGCTGGCGCAGGCCAAAGGCAGTACGGTAATAATCTGATTTACCACTTCCTGCGGCGAAAGTGAGGCATCAACAACGTGGTGTGCCGCCTCGCGGTAGAGCGCATCGCGCTCCTCCAGCACCTCGCTGACCTCTTCGCTAATCGGTTTTCCCGTCAGCGTCGGGCGCTGGCCCTCTTCCGGAAACGCCTCCAGGCGGCCCACCAGCGTATCGACCGGCGCGCAGAGGTAGATCACAATCCCTTTTTCGCGCATGAACTGGCGATTGTACTCCGCCAGGATAATCCCGCCGCCCGTGGCAATCACGGTAGATGGCGCAGCAACGGCCTCCAGCGCGGCGGTTTCACGCGCGCGAAAGCTTTCCCAGCCCTCTTTCTCGACGATTTCGGCAATGGTTTCGCCGGCAAACGCCTGAAGCCAGTGGTCGGTATCAACAACCTGGCTTTGGCACACGCGCGCCAGTTCGAGGCCAACGGTGGTTTTCCCACAGCCGCGGGGGCCAACTAAAAAGATGGGTTGGGTCATAACCAGGTGTTCCCCTTGATGCCGGATGGCTGAAGACTGTAAAGAAATGATTGCAGAAGATGTTGCGCTAACTTTACTGCAAAGCAGCAGGGAAAGACAACCCTGACGCGTCTTACCCTACCATAAATGAAAATAATTATCATTAAGCTGTGCGGCGTTTGACTTCCAGCAGCCATTTATCCAGCTCGGCGGCAAACTGCTGGCGGTCCCGCTGGGACAGGGAGTCCGGCCCGCCGGTCTGCACGCCGCTGGCGCGCAGGGTGTCCATAAAATCACGCATGGTGAGCTTTTCGCGAATGGTCGCGGGTGAGTAGCGTTCACCGCGCGGGTTCAGCGCCGCGGCCCCTTTCTCCAGCACCTCGGCGGCCAGCGGAATGTCCGCGGTGATCACTAAGTCTTCCGCGCTGCACAGCCGCACAATTTCGTTATCCGCCACGTCGAACCCGGCCGGGACGCGCATGGAGCGGATGAATCGGGACGGCGGCACGCGGATATTCTGGTTCGCCACCAGCGTCATCGGCATCTGCACGCGCTCGGCGGCGCGGAATAAAATCTCTTTGATGACATTCGGACACGCGTCCGCATCAACCCAAATCGCCATATTCTCTCCCCTAATGACATTGACGGCTATTGTCGCCTGCTTTTCATTGTTAAGCTATTAATCAGAGATAACGAGGCATAATAACGGAGAAACGTGATGGATAAGAAAATCGGGTTTATCGGCTGCGGCAACATGGGCAAAGCCATTCTCGGCGGCCTGATCGCCAGCGGCCAGGTGCTGCCGGGGCAGATTTGGGTCTATACGCCATCACCCGATAAAGTCGCCGCGCTGCGCGATGAGTACGGCATTAACGCTGCCGAAAGCGCGCAGGAAGTGGCCCAGGTGGCCGACATCGTCTTTGGGGCGGTCAAGCCTAACATCATGATCAAGGTGCTGAGCGAAATCACCTCCAGCCTGAACAAAGAGACGCTGGTGGTTTCCATTGCCGCGGGCGTCACCCTCGATCAGCTGGCCCGCGCGCTCGGCCACGACCGCAAGATTGTGCGCGCCATGCCGAACACGCCGTCGCTGGTCAATGCCGGGATGACCTCCGTCACCCCGAACGCGCTGGTAACCTCGGAAGACGTGGCCGACGTGCTGAACATTTTCCGCTGCTTCGGTGAGGCCGAAGTGATTGCCGAGTCGATGATCCACCCGGTGGTAGGCGTCAGCGGCTCCGCGCCCGCGTACGTCTTTATGTTTATCGAAGCCATGGCGGACGCCGCCGTGCTGGGCGGCATGCCGCGCGCGCAGGCCTATAAATTTGCCGCCCAGGCGGTGATGGGCTCCGCCAAAATGGTGCTGGAAACCGGCAAGCATCCGGGCGAGCTGAAGGATATGGTGTGCTCGCCGGGAGGCACAACGATTGAAGCCGTACGCGTGCTGGAGGATCGCGGCTTCCGTTCAGCGGTTATCGAAGCGATGGCAAAATGCATGGAAAAATCAGAGCAGCTCAGCAAGTCCTGAGGGCATTAACCGGGCGTCAGGCGGCCACTTCGGTGCGGCCGCGCCCGGCATTTTTGGCTTTGTACAGGGCAACGTCCGCCGCCTTCAGCCACGCGCGGTAGTGTTCGAACTGCGGTCCCCAGGCGGCCACCCCCACGCTTATCTGCAAACGCTCGCCCTGCGCGCCGGTAAGCGACATGCTTTCCAGACGCTCGTGGACGCGCGACATCGCGGCAATCCCGCTTTCAGCCGGCGTGCCGGGCATGATCACCGCAAACTCGTCGCCGCCGAAGCGGCCGATAACGTCCCCCGCGCGCAGCGTCATCTGCAGCTGCCGCGTGATGGCGATAATCGCCTCATCCCCCACGTCGTGCCCCCAGGTATCGTTGATATTCTTGAAGCGATCGATATCGATTAAAAGAATCGTCGCCACCCGGTGGCTGCGGCGGCAGGCTTCATACTCGTTGCGCAGCAGAATTTCCCAGTGGCGGCGGTTGAAGACGCCCGTCATGCCGTCGCGGGTGCTCATCAGCGCCAGCCGCCGCCGGTGTTCCGCCAGCCGGATTGCCGTCCGGTAGCTTAGCCAGGCAAAGAGTATCGGGTAGAGCATCAAAAACGGCAGGGTCAGCCACCACTCCAGCGGCTCGGGAGAAAAAGCAATGCTGCCGCCCGTCAGCTGCAGGGTAACCAGCATCGACAGCAGGATGATGACAAGCCCGGCAATAAATAACCGGCCGCCGCCCGCCCCCATCATATTCATGGCGATCGTCACGATCAGCGCGGCCGTCGGCAGCGCGCCCACGCCCATCAGGCCAATCCATAGGCCCGCCACCATCGCGTCTATTTTGAGGTTAAAGATCTCACGGTCGTGAGGATCGTCCGCGCGGCAGGCCTGCTGCCACGCCAGATGCGGCCAGACAAAGGCCCAGCCGACCAGCAGGAGCCACCATCCGCCGGAGAGGGAATGGGTGACCAGCGCGCTGGACACGGGGAAAAACAGCCCCGCCAGCCCAGCGGCGCGCGCCAGCCGGATGCGCCGGGCAAACCGGAGGCCGGCGCGGTGGGGATCATCCTGAGAAAGGCTGCAATACCACTCTTCCCGAATGTTTTCGTTATTGTCATAAAATTCATCATTCATCATTTTTGGGAATATTCTGAAACAATTTCCCAAATTATAGAGAGGGGGTCGTCGTGGAAAGTATGAAATTTCGGGTGAGCCCGGTCAGGCGCTCACCCGTTTGAACTACGCCTGTTTTTTCAGGCAACCGCTCATGAACTTGCTGCGATCGTCGCCCTTCAGCATCTGCTGCGTGGCCTGAGCGTTACATTCACGCATCTTTTGCTGCTGCGGGGTCAGGCTTTTTTCGCCCGGTTTAGACGCGCCATTTTTCAGGCAGTCGCTCATGTAGGTTTTACGCTCATCGCCCTTCAGCGTTTTCGCCGTCGCCTGTTGGTTACAGGTGCTCATGCGCTGCTGCTGAGGAGTGAGGGTCTTTTCCGCCGCGTGAGCACCGGAGAGAAAAACCAGGCCTGAAAGTAGGGTAACCAGTAATGTTGTTTTCATTGCACCATCCTTTTGTGAAGTTCCGTCTTAAGTCTGGTTCGTCGCGGGAAAAAAACCACCCGGCAGCGCGCATTTCTGCCGGGCGTTTTGCTTATTTCAGGCCAAGCGCCGCCTTCATGGTATAGAACAGATCCGTTTGATCCGTCAGCCCCACCACGTTGGCCGCGTGAGGGCCATACGCCGCGATGCGCAGCTGCGTGCCGGTGTGTTCCATCGACTCTTCTTCCGAGTTACCGTAGCTGATTACCATCACCGCGCCGTCTTTGGTATTCAGCGCCTGCGTCAGGCCAGGAGCCTTAACGTCCGGCGGAACGATCTGGCTGGCGTGGGCGTGGTCAGCGGTGACGATGACCAGCGTGTTGCCGTCTTTTTTCGCGAACGCGAGCGCCTTCTGCACCGCTTCGTCCAGGTCAACCGTTTCGCCAATCTGGCCGCACGGGTTCGCCGCGTGGTCCTGCTTATCGATGGAAGCGCCTTCCACCTGCAGGAAGAAGCCTTTTTCATTCTGGCTCAGCAGAGAGATAGCCTTATCCGTCATCGCCGCCAGCGTCGGCACGCTGTCGTCGCGCTTCGGATTTGGCGTACAGGTCACGGCCGGTTTGTCGATGTTGCCGTGATAAGAGGCCTTCGGCCCTTCCCAGCGCACCGGCATGTTGCCGTCCGAGAAGAGCCCCAGCACGGGCTTATCCTGGTTCGCTTCGGTGATGGCCGCCAGGGACGCCGCGTCGCTGACCAGCTGGTAGCCGCGCGCCTGCGCCTGCTCGCGCAGCGTTTTGCCCTGCCACTCGCCCGCCGTCGCGGTTTCCGCGAAGGTTTTGGCCCCGCCGCCCAGCGTCACGTCCGGGCGCGCGTTCAGCATCTGCTCGGTGATGGAACCCTTACCGCCCTTCTCCAGCGCGTTGGTGGGGCATTTTTCGCTGGTGACGGACGGCCCATAGCATTTGCGGGACGTGACGTGCGACATCAGCGCCGCCGGGGTCGCATCCTGCAGCTCGGCGGTAGAGACGTTGCCGGTGGCCAGCCCCGCCGCTTTTGCCATTTCGAGAATTGTCTGGTGATCTTTTTCGTGGATATCCACGCCCAGCGCGCCGTTATAGGTTTTCACGCCGGTTGACCACGCCGTGGCGGACGCGGCGGAGTCGGTCACGTAGTCCGGCTTGCCGGTTTTTTTATCCAGCGCATAGTGGGTATATTGCCCGGTCAGCGGCAGCGCATCGATACCTTTAAAAAAGCCGCCCGCGCCTTCAGCGTAATTTCGCGCGGCCGTGATTTCGGAATCGCCCATGCCGTCGCCAATCAGCAGAATAATATTTTTAGCGGGCTTATCCATTAGCGATGCGCGAATGGCCGCGGTTTGATCGTCTGATAACCGGCGCGCGCCGCCCGGTTCGGTGATATCGCCCTTCGCGGCGCGATTATCCAGCACCGAGGTGTTCGCGGTCTCGGCATGAATAACGGGGGTAAATAACAGGGGTATTAATGCGATGAAAAGTGCGCTCTGTTTCAATTTATTTTCTCCATGTACAAATACATAAAAAATAAAAACAGAGCGACTATAGGCAACCTGCATGACATTTCTATGACACGCGTTCAGGGTCTGTGACAGGTTAACAGCGAGGATGCCTTAACAGCTTTTTTACGTATTGTTGAAGCATCTCCGCGTCCTGAGCGGGAACCTGCGGATCGGGCTTTGCATTGTTCAGCGCGCCTTCCACGCTCTGAATAAGCGCATCCTGCTCCTGCTGAGACATATGCCGCAACAGCGCCGTGACCACAATTTCCAGCGCCTCGACCTGGGCGACCAGCTCTTTTGACTCTTCTTCCTTTTGTGCAAGCTTGAGCAACAACTCAGCAATGAGGTTTTTCATCGTGCTATTTCCTTATCAGAATTTTCCTGAACTTAGCACTCTCTTTTCACAATGCAAAGTGGAGATAAGTATTATCTTATGCAAAAGTGAAGTTAGTTCAAAAAGTTGAGCCGTTAATTATCAGCGAAACGTTTTGCTAATATAAAAGGCCATTTATCCGACACGGGTACATTCTCATTCGGTAACCCTGATTTAGTTATGAACAACAGGGCTACCATAAGAATATATAATATTAACGCAGTGATTTCGCCGCGGCGATTTGCCCCCGACGGCGCAGCGCAAACGCGAGCTGGATAATATTCATCAGCACCACCACCGCCGTTGCGGCAAATACCCAGCGGAACCCCGCCATTGCCGAAACGGACGCGCCAATAAGCGGGCCAGCCACGTTGCCCAAATACATAAAGGACTGGTTATAGCCAAAAATACGCCCGGTCACCTGGTCGCTGGAGTATTTCACCAGCAGCGTTTGCACGACGGGCAGCATGGCGCCGTCGGCAAATCCGAGCAGGAAACGCAGCACGCCGAGCTGGAACGGTGAGGTCACGAACGACATTGCAAAGAACAGCACCACCGCAAAGATCAGCGTCGCCATCAATATTCTCGCCGTGCCGATCCTGTCGCCCAGCTTGCCCAGACGCGGGGCGGAAATCAGCGCCGAGACGCCGGGCACCGCGGCAATCATCCCGCTAAGGAACGCGATGTTATTGCTGTCCGGCGCCATAGATTTGATAAACAGCGCCAGAATGGGCCCCACCGAGCCGTTACAGAGCTGGATCACCATGGTGGTGACGAACAGGCTAATCATCAGGCCCGGATAGGGCAGCGAGGCAAACACCGCCCTGCCGCTCAGGCGCTCGGCTTTGCTGACGGTCGGCCTTCCCCCTTCTTTGATCAGAAAGAGCGTCACGAGGAAGCTGACGACCAGCAGGATGGCGGTGATGAAAAACACCGCGCGCAGCCCGACGTGGTCAGCCAGAAAGCCTCCCATCAGCGGGCCGCCAATCACCCCGCTGATCTGCGCCGTGGAGAGCGTGCTGAGCGCCCAGCCGCTGCGCTCGCGCGGCACCTGCGAGGCCACCAGCGCCATCGCGTTTGGAATGTACCCGGACGTTAGCCCCATAATCGCGCGTAGAATAAACAGCTGCCAGACGTTGGTGGCAAACGCCTGAAGAAGAATGGCAATCGCCATGCCCAGCGACGCGCGCAGCAGCATCAGCTTGCGGCCCTTGCGGTCCGCCAGGCTGCCCCACATGGGAGAGACGATGGCGGACACCAGAAACGTTACGCTGAAGGTCAGCCCGGACCACATCGACAGCGCTTCGTGAGACGAAACGCCGAGCTGCGCCACGTACAGCGGCAAAAATGGCAGGATCTGGCTGATGGCAAGGCCGGTAAAGAAACAGCCAAACCAGACGGAGATGAGGTTAACTTTCCAGGATTCCATACGGATTCGGTCTTCATTTTAAGCAAATTCACCCACAGATTAGCAAGTTACGTGCGCTAACGGGGTACCAGAGGTGCGGCGCGATCGACTTCAGCGTTTTATCTTCCCAGTCATCATATTTGTGAAATATGTCACAACTTAACCACTTTCAGGCGAAAGATTATGCTTTAGCGGCACAGGCCAAAACCGCGCATCCCCAGATGGAAATGGTTGGCGTGCGCGGCGTTATAGTCCGGCCCAAGCCCGTTCCCGTAATAGCCGCAGCTGGCCGCCAGAAGCGCCTGCAGCCACGGCTGCGTATCGTCAGCCTTCCAGCCTCTGAGGATCGTTACGCGCCGCCCGTTTGCCAGCCGAAACGCGCTGATATCCAGCGCGTCGGCGGTGGCGTGTTCGCTCAGGCGCGCATCGGGGCGATGATAAATATTCCGGCAGGCAAAGCTGCCCAGATGCTCGATTTGCGCAAGCTCGCTGCCCATGTAGGCTCGGGTCAGCGGACGGGCCTGCTGGCTGACAAACAGCGCGGAGCTGAGCGCCAGCGGGCAGCTGGCCAGAAAGCTGCCGCTGAGGCTGACCGGGCCGAAACTGCGGACCCGCACCACGTTGCGCAGCGGGCAGGTCCCTTCGCTGTCCGCGACGGCCTGGGTGCGGATAAGCGCGCGCCGGTTGGCCTGCTCAAGCAGCCCCTCGCACGCCTCTGGCGTCAGGCGCCGAAGCTTGTACTGGGTGATTTTACCGGGCGGATCGTCGAGCGTAAGCGGCGTGAACGGGTTGTAATAGGACGGTAGCCAGCGGTATCCGACCGCTGCCCCTCCGGCGATAAGCAGAATCATCAGCAGGCTTTTTCCTTTCACGTATCCCCCTCTTATCGCCTCAAAACATTATGGCAGAAGGCCGCGAAACCCGCAGGGCATCGTGGTATGTTATAGGCTTTTCGTCAGACTGGAAGAGAGTGAAATGGCAAAGCAGCGGGTGGGTATCGTCTTTGGGGGAAAATCGGCGGAACACGAGGTTTCATTGCAGTCGGCAAAAAATATTGTCGATGCGATTGATAAAAACCGTTTCGACGTGGTGCTGTTGGGCATTGATAAGCAGGGCCAATGGCATATCAACGACGCAAGCCAGTATCTGTTAAACGCTAACGATCCGGCGCATATTGCGCTGAATCCTTCCGAAATCAGCGTTGCCACCGTGCCGGGCGTTGCTCAGGGCCAGTTTATCGATGCGGGAAATGCCCGCACGCTGGCGCAAATTGACGTGGTGTTCCCGATCGTGCACGGCACGCTGGGCGAGGACGGCTCCCTGCAGGGGATGCTGCGCATGGCGAATCTGCCGTTTGTCGGCTCCAACGTGCTGGGCTCCGCCGCCTGCATGGATAAAGACGTCACCAAGCGCCTGCTGCGCGACGCCGGGCTGAACGTTGCGCCGTTCGTTACCCTGACCCGCGCCAGCCGCGACAGGCACAGCTTTGCTCAGATTAGCGAAAAGCTCGGGCTGCCGCTGTTCGTTAAGCCCGCCAATCAGGGCTCGTCCGTGGGCGTGAGCAAGGTGAGCAGCGAAGCGCAGTTCAGCGACGCGGTTCGCCTGGCGTTTGAGTTTGACCACAAGGTGGTGGTTGAGCAGGGTATTAAAGGGCGTGAAATTGAGTGCGCCGTGCTGGGCAACGATTACCCACAGGCTAGCACCTGCGGTGAAGTGGTGCTAAACAGCGATTTCTACTCGTACGACACCAAATACATTGACGATAAAGGCGCGCAGGTCGTGGTGCCCGCGGATCTCGATCCGGCCGTCAACGATAAGATCCGCGCGATCGCCGTTGAGGCCTATCAGGCGCTGGGCTGCTGCGGAATGGCGCGCGTGGACGTGTTCCTGACGCCGGAAAACGACGTGGTGATCAACGAAATCAACACGCTGCCGGGCTTTACCAACATCAGCATGTATCCCAAGCTGTGGCAGGCCAGCGGCCTGAGCTACCCGGAGCTCATCACCCGCCTGATTGAGCTGGCGCTGGAGCGTCACGCCGCCGACAGCGCCCTGAAAAGCTCCGTAAACGGCTAATCGGCCTTATTTGCCGTTTCCGCCTCGTCCGCTAGCGCCTCTTCAGGGCGTCGGCGGATAATAAACCCCGCCAGCCAGAAGCTAATCACCCACGTTACCAGCCCCACGGCATACGTTTGCCAGCCTTTCGCTTCAAACCCCAGCAGACCGACCACGCCGTTCAGAATAAAGATCAGGCCAATCGCAAAGGCGTAGTAATGCCAGTCACGGCGTAATTTGGAAGTGAGCTTCATGACAACTCCGGCAGGGAAAAAGAGCATCCTCTCACAGTTTCCCGGCCAGGTCTGTGGCAGATGCGGAAAATCTGAAACGCGACGCAGTTTCACTTAAGTCATCAAATTGTGATGTGCGGCAGAAATCGATAATCCAGGAGGATTCCTGACGGCAAATTACCACGATTCTGATATTGAAAAATGCTATGACCTGTCACACTCACCCTGTACGACGCATTTTTGCACAGAGCGATTCCGGGAGGTCTTTATGGCTGATTTCACCTTGTCAAAACCGATTTTTGGCGGCAAACACCCCAAAACCTCCACGGCGGGGAACATCGCTTATGCTCTGTTTGTGCTGTTCTGCTTCTGGGCAGGCTCGCAGCTGCTGAACGTGCTGGTTCACGCGCCGGGCGTTTACGAGCATCTGATGCAGGTTCAGGACAGCGGCCGCCCGCGCGTTGAGATTGGCCTGGGCGTAAGCACCGTGTTCGGGCTTATCCCCTTCCTGTTCGGCTGCGCGGTCCTCGGTGCCATCGCCCTGGTGCTCCGCTTCCGCCGCCGCTAGCCTATAGCCCTATACAGCGAGCCCGACGATCGTCCACGCGCTTGGCGAACCACGCGGTGGTCAGATTACGCGTGATCTTCGGGCTCTCAAGCTGAATGCCGGGCAGCATCGCTCTCGGCAACGCTTTTCCGCTCTTCTGCTCCGCAAGCTTAAACACCTGCTGATACAGATCCGTTTTCTCAAACGCCAGGCTATCGCCCTTCTCCAGCTGGCGGCGGATCTCGCTGTCGCTCATTCCAAGCTTCGTGGAAAGCTTGCGCACCGCCCGCTCGGTGGTGCCCGCCTCGCTGCTGCCGTAGGCGATCAGATCGCCGTCCAGCGCCAGCTTGACCCCGCTCGCGCGGCTGACCGCGTTCTGGAAGGCGGCGTTGCGGCTCGCGTACCAGCCGGCGTTAAAGTCCGCAAAGCGGTATAAAGGCTCATCGTAGTTCGCCGGATAGTTCAGCAGGTGATACGTGCCAAACCACAGGCCGCCGCGCAGGGAGAAGACCTCCTGACGCACCGTTCCGTCGATTTTCCACGGATAGCCGTCGGTATGTTTTTCCGCAAACGCGATGCTGACCTGCATCGGGCCGCCGGTGTGCACCGGGTTGAGCGAGCCAAACAGCTTCTGCCCCATCGGCACCATGCCGATAAAATCATCAAAAATGGCGCTCAGCTGCTTCTCGGTTTTCACCGCGTCCAGCCGGTCGCTGTAGCTTTTACCGTTTGGCGAGGTGATTTTCAGCGCGGTATGCACCAGGAACACCGGGATGTGCATGGACTCGGCGCGACGATCGATCTCTTTCCAGGCGATTTTATTCAGGCCGGGCACGGCCGGGTCCGACTGGTACATCGACTCCTGCTGCGCCACCGCCAGCACCGAGCAGATGTTCTCCTCGGTGGGGGCAATCTTCTGGCTTTCGAAGGTTTTTGCTAGGGCGTCAGCCCACTCGCTGCGATCCTTCACGCTGGCGGGCATTTTTTGCCGCACCACGCTCGCCACGTCCACGGGCTTCTCGCCCTTTTTGAGCGGCGCGGCGCCTTTATCGGCACAGCCCGCCAGCACGAAGGCGGCAACGAAGGACAGCGGTAACGCGCGGGGCACGGCAAAGGACATAGCAACTCCCTGTTTTAACTGAATGTATTGGTCACTTCCTGCAGGTCTTTGTCGTCCAGCTCGCGCTCGAAGCTGCGTAAACGCTTATAGATGGACATCAGCTCGACCAGCGTGGTCCAGGAGCCGATCAGGTACTGGAACGAACCGCGAACCTGGCCAAAGACGTTGGTGATCTGGGTCATCAGACCGAGCGTAATCGTACCCGCAACGATTGACGGAAACAGCAGGAACAACCCGAAAACGTTATCGACCTGCAGATACAGAATACGGGCAATGTTGAAATACATGTAGTGGAAATAGAGGCGGAAATAGTTCCGGCGTACCGCGCCAAACAGTTCGCGCACGGTGGGCGGCGACGCGCGACTGGCATCGTCCTCACCGTAGACCAGCTCTTTACGGTACGCCGCTTCCACGCGCTGGTTTTTAAACTCCAGCCCCGGCAGCTTGATCCCCACCACCGCCAGCAGCCCGGTGCCCATCAGCGACCAGACGATGGCGGCGATCACCAGGCCATACGGCAGATGGCCGACGATCGGCAGGTCAGGCACGTGCGCGGACAGCGTCACCAGCACCGGCAGGAAGGCAATCAGCGTCATCACGGCGTTGAGGAAGCTCACGCCCATACTTTCCAGCGTGGAGGCAAAACGCATTGTATCCTCCTGCACACGCTGCGCGGCGCCTTCGATATGGCGCAGGTGTTGCCAGTGCGCCATATAGTGTTCGTTCATCGCGGTGCGCCAGCGGAAGACGTAGTGGCTGACGAAGAAGTTGTTCAACACGCCGATCACGACGGCAATCAGGGCGATCCCCAGGAAAACGCCGACTTCGTGATAAAACTGGTTAATCGACACCTTGTGCGGAGCGCTGAGCGCGGTCTGAATCAGATCGTAGAACGGCGCGTACCAGGCGTTGACCGCCACGCCCACCTCCACCAGGAACCAGGTCACAAAGACAATCAGCGACGTGCCCAGTATCGACCAGCGCTGCCAGCGGTGCGGCGAATAGGTAAACCAGAAAAGCGCGAATGCCCCAACGCACAGCGCATAGTAGGCATAAAACAGCAGATAGCTCTGCGACCAAAAGCGCGCGGCGCTAATCGGCACGTCGCTCGATGACCCCGTGAGGCGCATCAGCCATGCGCCGCCGCCCACCTGCCAGAACAGGACGGCGATCAGTGCCCAAAGAAATGCCGACAGGAAAAATGGCCCCGGCTTTGGGAAAAAAGACGTAAACATACTGCTTCCTTCTTGTTGTTATGGCTGTTGCTGTGTACAACGCTTCGCCCTACTAAAACCTGCCCGCGCCGTCACCCGGCCCGGGTAAAATGGTCAGACCCGATGCTTTATTATTAGTTCGCTTTCAAAATTTCAAGAATTGTTTCGTTGCGTTTCAAAATCGCAGAGGCCCTGACGCGCGCCCGGGATCGGGCCGACGTCACAAAACGGGAGAGGAATTGCCGGGAATGGCCCGCATTTACCCATCGTTACGTTTTTCTCGCTATGGTTATGCAATTCGCGCCATTGCGTGGCACAAATTAGTAGTATAAATACCTAATACCGTTCTTATTCACCGCTATGGATATTTTTCGTTGAAACGTTGTCTGCTTCTTATCGCCGCGCTGTGTGCGGCGAGCGTGTCTTCCGTCCAGGCTGCCCAGCCGCTGACGGCTCCCGTGCTGGCTTCTGATATTGCCGATCGCTATGCGAATCTGATCTACTACGGAAGCGGCGCGACGGGCATGGCGCTGGTCGTGATCGACGGCAATCAGCGCGTTTTTCGCAGCTTTGGCGAAACGCGCCCCGGAAATAACGTTCATCCGCAGCTGGATTCAGTGATCCGCATTGCCTCCATCACCAAGCTGATGACCAGCGAAATGCTGGTCAAGCTGCTGGACCAGGGCGTGGTCAAACTTGACGATCCGCTCAGCAAATACGCCCCGCCGGGCGCGCGCGTGCCGACCTACCAGGGCACGCCGATTCGGCTGGTCAACCTCGCGACCCACACCAGCGCCCTGCCGCGCGAGCAGCCCGGCGGAGCAGCCCATCGCCCGGTGTTCGTCTGGCCGACCCGCGAGCAGCGCTGGAACTATCTCAGCACCGCCGCGCTGAAGACCGCGCCGGGTTCGCAGGCATCCTATTCCAACCTGGCCTTCGATCTGCTGGCGGACGCCCTCGCCACGGCATCCGGTAAACCGTATACCCAGCTGTTTGAAGAGCAGATTACCCGCCCGCTGGGCATGAAGGACACGACGTTTACCCCCTCACCGGACCAGTGCAAGCGCCTGATGGTGGCGGAAAAAGGCGCCAGCCCGTGTAACAACACCCTGGCCGCGGTCGGCAGCGGCGGCGTCTACTCCACGCCGGGGGATATGATGCGCTGGATGCAGCAGTTCCTCTCCTCAGATTTTTACGCCCGTAGCCACCAGGCGGACAGAATGCAGACCCTGATTTACAAGCGCAGCCAGCTGACGCGCCTTGTGGGGATGGACATGCCGGGTAAAGCGGACGCGCTGGGGCTGGGATGGGTGTATATGGAGCCGAAAGAGGGCCGTCCGGGGATCATTCAGAAAACCGGCGGCGGCGGCGGGTTCATTACCTATATGGCGATGATCCCGCAGTCGAACGTGGGCGCATTTGTGGTAGTCACCCGCTCGCCGAACACGCGCTTCGTCAATATGAGTGACGGCATCAATAATTTAGTTGCCGAGCTGAGCGCCAACAAGGCGCAGGTGCTGACGGCCTCAAACCAGAATTAATATTCAGCGGGCAAACGGTTAACGCTAACCAGTTTGCCCCTGCTCATGCTGATATAATTCCCCTGCCGCAGCGCGGCCAGAACCTCTGCCACCACCGACCGTGAAATACGCGTGCTTCGCTGAATATGATTCATTACGCCTATTTTAGCGCGCAGATTATCATCCCATGAGGCCATATTTAGCAGCATGGCCCGAATCTGATTATAGGAATTATTGCCGACCAGCTGCATATCGCGACGCTGCAATAGCCGATTGATCCACAAAACCCAGGTAAACGCATCCTGCCAAATATTGCCATCATGAATAAGCTGATAGATTTTCTGGGCCGGCAAATAAAACCCGCTGCAGGGTGTTTGTGCAACAAGATTATATTCCTGCAGATTACCCAAAACATCAGACGTCAAACCAAAAATAAACGGTGCAGTCGCAATGCCGATTAATAATTCATCTGACCGACGATGGACAGCGACAATGCCCGTTTGCAAAACAAACGTGGAGGGAGACTCGTCAACGCAGCTGTATGAAAGAATTTGGTGCTTAGGTATTGTTAAGGGTATGCCCTCGGCTTTCAGACACTGTTCGAGCCGGCTTAATTCAGCAAGTGGTTTCGCATCAACGTTCATGCAGACCTCAAGTCATCTTTCTTTGTCGGTTCTATTTTATTTTCTCTTGTGAGGTAAAAGGCGGGAGAACTCTCCCGCCTGTTGGTTTTACCAGATGTATTTCACGCCCAGATTAGCACCCCAGTTCTGGTCAGCGTCGCCGCCGCCCAGGTAGGTTGCATCGGTGTAGGCGCTGAAGTTTTTAGTGAAGCTAAACTGCGTGCCCAGACCCACGCGAACGGCTGAGCCTTCCAGGCCGTTATCGATGGTGTCACCGTTGATATCCGCGGTGTTGTCCGCGTCGTCATAGACGTATGCCAGCGTGAAGTAAGGCGTCAGAGCCTGATCGCCGCCGTAGTTGAAGGTGTATCCCGCGTCAAAACCGAGCTCATAGCGCAGGCTGTCGTAAGACTGGCCGTCGATACGCATGTCGTTGTTCAGACGATAGTCATCGCCGGACTGGAACAGGCCCGATACGGCAGCATAAGGCGTGACGTAGCCAGACAGGTTAGGTTTCCAGTCGTAGCCCAGCTTCAGGCCAAAACCGACGGCGTCGGTGGTGGTATTCCCGTCCACGTACTGGCCGTTGCTCATATTTGCGGAGAGATCGCTGTTGAAGCGGGTGTAGTTCAGGGAGCTGTCGAGGAAGACATCGTTCGCAAACTTCGCGGACGCGTAAATCATCGCCGTCTGGCTATCCTGATCGACCTGACCGGTACGATCGCTGACGTCGCCTTTCGCAAAGCCCGCCGCGCCGCCGACGGTCCACTTCGCGTTGTTACCGTCAATCAGGGTATCAAGGCCCACCATGATGCCGCTAACGTCCTGATCGTAGCTTACCACGCCGTTATCCGCGTCGAAGTTGCCGCCGAAGTAGCTCACCCACGCGCCGCCGTTATCCGTCAGGCCGTGACGGGCGTTGGTCAGACGCGCGCCCAGCGTATCCTGCTGCAGATTCCAGATGTTGGTATTCGCAGAAGGAATGCTTAGCGCCATGTTAGCTGAGTCGGTCAGCTCCTGCTGCGCCAGCACAACGGTGTCGCCGCGCTGCTGCGCCTCATAGGTGTACGCCCCCAGATCGGCCTTGTTGGCAGCTGTAAAGCGGGCGCTGGTATCCGCGTTATTGTCGTAAACGCGAACGATCTCTTTGTTGTTGTAATCGGCGACGGAACCGGCACCGGTTGCATCGTCGATGCGCACGCTGTAGTTACCCGCAACGTCGCCGTTGACGGCTAAATGACCGTCAGAATTCAGCGCAACAACGCCATGGTCGTACTCGGCCCTGTAGATATCGTTGGTGACATAGCGCGCGTTGTTAAGATCGCTGCTCAGCACGTAGTCGCGGCTGCCCACGTTCAGCACGCCGCCGTCCGTCAGCACCATGTTGTGGGTATCCACCTGGCCCAGGCCCAGCGCCAGCTCGGCATGGTTGTCTACCGTAAGGGTGTTGGCATAAAGCTCTGCCGTCTCTTCGGTCAGCGCCGCGCGGCTATAGCCGTCGAGCGTCAGGCTGTCGGTCGCCACGGCTCCGCTGTCGCCGATATTCAGCGTAGACGCATTGGTCAGGGTGATGGAATCCGCCAGCAGGCCGGAGTTTTCGACGTTGACCTGCGACTGGTTGTTCACCTTCAGCACGTCAATGTTAGAGGTCTTGCGGGTATCCCATTCTGAGCCGTTATCCAGCGTCACGTTGAACAGGCCGCTCTGGTAAACCTCTTCACCCGCAACGTGGCTATTGCTGTCGAAGGTAGAATCAGGCCAGATGCTGTTCGGAGACAGGCTGTGCCAGTCAACGTCGCTGTAACCCTGACCATACATCTGTGAAGTGCCGATGGCTTCAACGCTGGACTGCGCTGCACCGACCCACTTACTGCCGTTGGTCAGCGTAACGTCAAGCTTATCGGTACCGTCCCAGCCGTTGGTGGTTGGGTTGTACACGCCGTCTTCGGTGGTATCGGTCGCCGGATCGCCGTCAACGTAGAAGTTATTATCAAAGGTGCTGGAGAACAGAATGTCGCCGGTTACGGTTGAATGATCGAAGGTCGCCGTGGTCTGCATGGCGTTATCAGATGCACCGGCGATAACGATCAGCGCCGCGTCATCCGCGCCCGTAGCGTTCGTTTCGCTATAATCGCTCGGCTTCCCGCTCTGGCCATAGAAGCCGCTGGTGCCCAGATCGCGGTACGCACCGGAGGTCAGCACGGAATCTTTCACCACCACGCTGTCGGTAAAGATGTTGCTGCTGTTGGCAACGCCTTCAACGCCGTCGTAAGGAGTATTATCCAGTTCCTGATAGCCCTGCATCAGCGTGATGCCCGCGACGTGGGAATTGTTCTGTATAACGATATCGGACTCTACGTCCAGGGTAATGGCATTCCCCAAACCGTAGGTATCGAGGTAATGCGTTTCTGTGGTGTCGCCATTAACGACGTCATACGCGTAGTGTTCGTAGGCATCGTTAATGGTGGAGTGGTCAACCGTCAGGCTAAAACGTTCGTTCTGGGTGTGTACGGTGCCGTCTGCATCCACGCCTTCTGCACAGGTGGTGCTCAGGCAACTTGAGGTCACCATGCCATTAACGGTACTGTTAGAAATACTCAGCGCATTCGCATGGCCGTTAATACCATCGTCCAGATAATAGGTCGAGATGACGCCATTGACCGTAGACTTATTAATCACCGGATAAATATCACCGTCGTGAGAGGCATCGGAGTAATTCCAGTCTGCATAACCAGAATACCACGGCGTAGTGGCGGTATTATCATATCCGAACGTATTATAGGTTGTACCTGATATATCTTTCGCATTTGCCTGAGAAGCGATAGCAAGGGTGCAGGCTAATGCAAGTTGAGATACAACCAGTTTCTTTTTCCATGTTTGCATTGGGTCATCCCTCCTCAGGGACGTAAGCAAGTTTTTCCATAAATCATTTTGCAATACTTTATTGCGGAGGGAATTATGCAATTTCATTTCTAAAAGGTTCAATGAATGATTCCATTAAGTCCGAATCCAGACAAATAACGGAGCAAAACCTTGAAATCATTTTCAGAACAGATAATTAACGTGAAAAAAAAGGCATCAGGAGAAAGTAATACATAAGTTATAAATATAATAATCGCGCCACCATAACTTAATTCTCTTTATATTAACCAAACCCGGCAATTAAAGATACATTATATATTAGCTAATTTTCCGTTTGACGATTTCTCGTGCTAAGCGGTGAAAATATGACGATGCCTTATCTGTAAAGGGGCATACATAACGCCCACTTTAGTAAAACACCCTACGGCATCTTCAGGTACACTAAGGCTCCTTTGTTCCACAAACCTCAGGCATATCATGACCGATTTAACTGCTCGCCCCCGTCGCCTGCGCAAGTCCCCCGCACTGCGCGCTATGTTTGAAGAGACAACGCTCACCTTAAACGACCTGGTGTTGCCGATTTTTGTTGAAGAAGAGATCGACGACTACAAGGCCATCGACGCCATGCCGGGCGTGATGCGCATTCCCGAAAAGCACCTGGCGCGCGAGATCGAGCGCATCGCCAACGCGGGGATCCGCTCGGTGATGACCTTCGGCATCTCTCACCACACCGACGCCACCGGCAGCGATGCCTGGAAAGAGGACGGCCTGGTCGCCCGCATGTCCCGCATCTGCAAAGAGGCCGTGCCGGAGATGATCGTGATGTCCGACACCTGCTTCTGCGAATACACCTCTCACGGCCACTGCGGCGTGCTGTGCGATCACGGCGTGGACAACGACGCGACCCTGCTCAACCTGGGCAAGCAGGCGGTGGTTGCCGCCGCGGCGGGCGCGGACTTCATCGCCCCTTCAGCCGCCATGGACGGACAGGTTCAGGCTATCCGTCAGGCGCTGGACGCCGCCGGTTTCACCGATACCGCGATCATGTCCTACTCCACCAAATTCGCCTCCTCGTTCTACGGTCCGTTCCGCGAGGCCGCGGGCACGGCGCTGAAGGGCGATCGTAAAACCTACCAGATGAACCCGCTGAACCGCCGCGAGGCGATCCGCGAGTCGCTGCTGGACGAAGCCCAGGGCGCAGACTGCCTGATGGTGAAACCGGCGGGCGCGTATCTGGACATCCTGCGCGACATCCGCGAGCGCACCGAGCTGCCGCTGGGCGCTTACCAGGTGAGCGGCGAGTACGCGATGATCAAATTTGCCGCGCAGGCGGGTGCGATCGACGAAGAGAAAGTGATCCTCGAAAGCCTCGGCGCAATCAAGCGCGCGGGCGCGGATCTGATCTTCAGCTACTTCGCGCTGGATCTGGCCGAGAAAAAAATCCTCCGCTAATCTTCACCGAACTGCAATACAACCGACATCTGCTCCTTCTACTGTCTTCGCAAGACGGCAGGAGGAGTCATCATGTTCAGTCTCGATAGCGTTCTCGACGACCTTTGGCCTCAGGCGAGGCCCGCACCCTGGCAAAAAAGTCTGTTAAAAAGGCTGTTTTACGAAGACGAGTTTCAGCAGTTTGCCGCCGCCCACCGCCACCTTAAGGGGCTGGACATGGTGGAGCAGGTTCTTGAGCACCTCGATATCCTCTGTAGCGTTTCCGCCCGCGATCTCGAACAAATCCCCGAACATGGCCCGCTGGTCATTATTGCTAACCACCCGACGGGCACGCTGGACGGGCTGGCGCTGCTGTATGCCGTTTCCCGCGTGCGCCGCGACGTGAAGGTGGTGACGAACCGCATGCTGACCCACCTGGAACCGCTCAGCTCGCTGTTCATCCCGGTGGACAACATGGGCGGCAGGACGGCGAAATCGTCGCTGGTGCAGATGGAGCAGCACCTGCAACACGCGGGCGTGCTGATCTTCTTTCCGGCAGGTGAAGTCTCTCGCCCGACGCGCAAAGGCATTCGCGATAAAAAGTGGCACTCCGGGTTTATCAAGCTCGCCGGCAAGCTGCGCGCGCCGCTGCTGCCGGTACACATTCAGGCGCGCAACAGCCTGCTCTTTTACGCCAGCACGCTGGTGTCGCCCACCCTGTCGATGGTGCTGCTGATGCAGCAGATGTTCCGCCGCCGCCATAGCCAGCTGCCGATCAAAATCGGCCAGCAAATTGCCTGGAGCCACTGGTTTAGCAGCACGCTCTCGCCGCGCGAGATGGCCGAGCGGTGCCGTCAGCACGTGATGCGTCTCGGCAAGGGCGCGACCGGCGTCTTTAAAACCCAGTGCGCCATCGCGCGCCCGGAGGACAGGGCCACGCTGAAGCGCGAGCTGGCGCAGGCCGAATGCCTGGGCAATACCGGAGACGGTAAAACCATCTACCTGTGGCAGCGCAACGGGCAGGAGGACGCGCCGCTGCTGCGCGAGCTGGGCCGCCTGCGCGAAATCGCGTTTCGCGCCGTCGAGGAAGGCAGCGGCAAGCGCCGGGATACCGACGGCTATGACGATGACTATCTTCACCTAATCCTGTGGGATGACGCGGATCTGGAAATTGTCGGCGCGTACCGCTTTATGCCGACGGCCATGCAGATCGAAAAGCGCGGCGTGGAGGGGCTTTACAGCCACAGCCTGTTTCACTACGACGAGAAGATGCAGGACGTGCTTGAACACGGCATTGAGCTGGGGCGCAGCTTTATACAGCCGCGCTACTGGGGGCGTCGCGGCCTGGACTATCTGTGGTCCGGGATTGGCGCCTATCTGGCGCGCTATCCGCACTACCGCTACCTGTTTGGCCCGGTCTCGATTTCCGGCGGCCTGCCGCCCGCCGCGCGGGATCTGCTGGTGGCGTTTTATCGCCTCTGGTTCCCGGCAAGCCATCCGCTCGCCGCGTCTCGCCAGCCCTACCCGGCGTCGCTGCCGGACGTGCTGGCGCAGTTTGGCGGCGTGGACTACGTAGATGACCTGACGAAGCTGAAGTCCCTGCTCGGCAACCTGGGCTGCGGCATTCCGCCGCTCTACAAGCAGTATTCCGAGCTGTGCGAGCCCGGCGGCGTGCAGTTTATCGACTTCGGCAGCGACCCGGCGTTCAACAACTGCGTGGATGGGCTGGTGCTGGTGGACCTGTGCTACCTGAAGGCGAACCGCTATCAGCGGTATATAGAGGCGCATTTATAACCCTCACCCCTGCCCTCTCCCTAAAAGGGAGAGGGTGAAAACCACGCCGGACAGTCCCCTCGCCCCTTTGGGGAGAGGGTTAGGGTGAGGGGATCACGGCGCACGATAAAACGGCTTATCCCCCAGAATCGTCGCCCGCTGCATAATCCTGCGCTGCGGCAGATAATCCGCGTTGGCGTAGTGCTGGGTCACGCGGTTATCCCAAATCGCCAGGTCGTTCTCCTGCCAGCGCCAGCGCACCTGAAACTCCGGCTTGGTGATGTGCGCGAACAGGAAGCCCAGCAGCGCCTCGCTCTCCTTCTCGCTCACGTCCACGATGCGCGTCGTGAACCCTTCGTTCACAAACAGCGCCTGCTTGCCCGTCACCGGATGGGTGCGCACCACCGGATGCAGCAGCGGCGGGTGTTTTGCCACGGCCTCCTGCCAGCGCCGGTGCTCCTCTTCGCTTTTGCGGTACTTGTACTCCTGGAATGATTTTTTGAAATCGTGCTCCGCCCGCAGGCCGCTCAGCAGCGTCTGGAACGGCGCGGAGAGCGCCTCAAACGCCGCAATGCCGCTGGCCCACAGCGTGTCGCCGCCTGTCTCCGGCAGCAGCTTCGCCGCCAGAATCGCCCCGGCGGGCGGCGTGTCGATGAAGGTCACGTCGGTGTGCCAGTTGTCGTTGTCCGGCGGATTATCGTTGTGGGTGTCCAGAACGATAATCTCCTCGACCCCTTCCGCATGCGGGTAGACCGGGTGGATGTGCAGATCGCCAAAGCGCATCGCCAGCGCGCGCTGCTGCTGCGGGGTAATGGCCTGCCCGCGCAGGAACACCACCTGATGGCGCAGCACCGCGTGGTAGAGCTGCTCAAACTGGTTATCGCTCAGGGGGCGTGTCATATCCAGGCCGGAAACCTGTGCGCCAATGTACGGCCCCAGCGGGGTGATGGTCAGACGTTCACTCATTGCATTTCTCCATGCCAGGGCGTCAGGCGGCGCTGAAGCGCGCGCAGCCCCAGTTCTAAACCAAAGGCAATCACGGCGATGACCGCGATCCCTGCCAGCACAACGTCAGTCGCCAGGAACTCGCCCGCCGACTGCACCATAAACCCAAGGCCGCGCGTGGCCGCAATCAGCTCGGCCGCCACCAGCGTGGACCAGCCGACGCCGAGCCCGATGCGCAGGCCGGTTAAAATCTCCGGCAGCGCGCCCGGTAAAATGACGAACAGCAAAACCTGCGCGCGGCTGGCGCCAAGCGACTGCGCCGCGCGGATGCGAACCTGCTGGGCGCTCTTCACGCCCGCCAGCGCCGACATGGCGACCGGGGCGAAAATCGCCAGATAAATCAGCAGGATTTTTGAGGTTTCGCCGATGCCAAACCAGATCACCATCAGCGGCAGATACGCCAGCGGCGGCACCGGGCGGTAAAGCTCAATCAGCGGGTCGAGAATGCCGCGCACCGTCGGGCTGAGCCCCATCGCGATCCCGACCGGCACGCCGATAATTACCGCCGCCAGCAGCGCCACCAGAATGCGCGCCAGGCTTGCGCCGAGGTGCTGCCAGAGCGTCGCATCCATAAAGCCCTGCGGCCCGGCAATGGTTATCAGCTTTGCCAGCACCTGTCCCGGCGGCGGCAGAAACAGCGGGCTTATCCACGCCTGTGCCGCCACAACCCACCATATTGCCAGCAGCACCAGCAGCGTGCCGACGCTGAGCGTGAGCTGGCGCGAGAAGGGCCAGCGCAGGGCAAGACGCGCGCGCGGCGTTTTTTCATTCGCAACAAGGCTCATGAGAAGGCCTCCCGCTGCTCAAACACGCGGCTTAAGACGTATTCACGCTGTTCGATAAACAGCGGATCGGATTTGATGCTGCGCACCGGCTCTCCGGCTACGAAGCGGCGGGCAAAATCGAGCGGCAGGCGCTCCAGCACGCGGCCCGGCCCCGGCGACAGCAGCACCAGCTCGGTCGCCATAAAGACGGCCTCTTCGATGTCGTGGGTGATCAGCAGAACCTGCCTGCCGCCCTCGTGCCACAGGCGCAGGAGCAGGGTTTGCATCTGCTCGCGGGTGAAGGCATCCAGCGCGCCAAAAGGCTCGTCCAACAGCAACAGCTGCGGATTCGCCGCCAGCGCGCGGGCGATGCCGACGCGCTGCCGCTGGCCGCCGGAAAGCTGCCAGATGAAGCGTTTTTCCGCACCCTCCAGCCCGACCTTTTTCAGCATCTGACGCGCCGTCTCCAGCCGCTGCTCGCGCCCCACGCCCGCCAGCTGCAGGCCGAACGCCACGTTTTCCTGCACGTTTCGCCACGGCAGTAGCCCTTCGTTCTGAAACACCACGCCGCGCTCCGCGCCGGGTCCGTCAACCTTTTTGCCGTCCAGCTGAATAGCGCCGTGCTGATACGGCACAAATCCGGCGATCAGGTTCAGAAGCGTGGTTTTCCCGCAGCCGGAGGGGCCAAGCACGACCAGCAGCTCGCCGCTGTCCACCGTCAGGTTAATGTCCTCCAGCGCGGGCCTGCCGCCGTAGCTGGCGTACAGGTTGGTGATGTTCAGCATGGCGCGCTCCTTATTTTACAAAGCGGTCGGTAACGAACTGGCTGTAGTCCGCCGCGACGGCGGGCACTTTGCCCTGCGCTTTCAGGAAGGTTGCGGTGTCAACAATCGCCTTGTTCACCGGACCGGTCAGCTGCTGCACCTGCTGGGCAGGCGTGAGATAGGTGTTGCCCTTCACCAGCCCCGGTACGTCCGCTTCCGGCACGCCGCTCAGGCGGGAGAGCTTCTCCAGGTTGGCGGGCTGCTTCAGCCATTCGTCCGGGTTGGCGATGTAGGGCTGCTGCGCGTCGATGGCGCTTTTGGCAAAGGCTTTCACCACGTCAGGATGCTTCTCGGCGAAGTCCTTGCGCACCACCCACACGTCGAGCGTTGGCGAGCCCCACTGGCCCACCTTTTCGGAGTCGGTCAACACGGTGCCGTCCTTTTCCAGCGCGTTCACGGCGGGCGCCCAGACGTAGGCGCCGTCAATATCGCCGCGCTGCCAGGCGGCGATAATCGCCGGTGGCTGCAGGTTGATGATTTGCACCTGGCCCGGCTTGATTCCCCAGTGCTTCAAGGCCGCCAGCAGGCTGTAGTGGGTGGTCGAGATAAACGGCACGGCGATACGCTTGCCGATGAGATCTTCCGGTTTGGTGATGTTTTTCTTCACCACCAGCGCCTCGGAGTTGCCGAGCTGAGAGGCCAGCAGGAAAACCTCAATCGGCACCTGCTGGCTGGCCGCGACGGCCAGAGGGCTGGAGCCGAGGTTACCGATTTGCACGTCGCCGGAGGCCAGCGCGCGCACGATGGCCGCGCCGCTGTCGAACTTGCGCCAGTCGACCTTCGCGCCGCTCTCTTTGGCGAAGGTGTTATCCGCCTGCGCGACTTTCGCCGGTTCGGCAGAGGTTTGATACGCGACGGTGACGTCAACCGCCTGCGCCTGGAATGCCCACAGCGCCAGCGCGCCGAGTAATGTGATTCGCGATGAAATAGCCATAGTGCCTGCTCCCCGTATTGTTATGGGGGCAGTATTTCCGGCGCGGCTATTTTGATAAAGGAATAAAAAGGCATCGCTAATAGCGATTCGTTTTTAGATAAAAAGCGGGAAAGGATAGTGAATTTTGTGCGGTTGTTTCGCCGGGTGGTGCTGCGCTTACCCGGCCTACGGTTCGTGCAATTTGTAGGCCGGGTAAGGCGCAGCCGCCACCCGGCAAAGCACTCAGCGCTGCGCGTTCAGCTCAGCAATGTCCTTCGGCGTGGTCCGACAGCAGCCGCCAATCAGCTTCGCGCCCGCCGCCAGCCACTGCGGCAGATAGCCCGCCAGCGTCTCGCACGCCTCGCCGTGGTGATGCCAGGTTTTGGTCACCGCGTCGTAGTGTTCGCCCGAGTTCGGGTAGACCACCAGCGGCAGCGCCGTCAGGCCCTGCAGATGCGTCAGCGCCGCGGTGGTGTTTTCCAGCGCGATACAGTTGATGCCGAGCGCGACAACCTGCGTATTATCGGCCAGCGCGGCCACCACGTCGCGCAGCGGCGTGCCGTCGCTCAGGTGCTCGCTGTCGCGCAGGGTTAACGAGAACCACGCCCGGGCGCGAGGATAGTCCGCCAGCAGCGAAACCAGCGCCCTGATTTCCGCCAGCGAGGGCAGCGTTTCGCAGGCCAGCAGATCGGCTCCGGCATCCAGCAGCGCTTCCACGCGCGGACGGTGGAACGCCGTAAACTCCTCAGCGCTACGCGCGTAATCCCCGCGGTACTCGGAGCCATCCGCCAGATACGCCCCGTAAGGCCCAACGGAACCGGCCACCAGCAGCGTGCCCGCATGGGCGTTCTCGGCCAGGTACGCTTCGCGCGCCTTGCGCGCCAGCTCCACGCTTTTACCGATCAACGCGCGGGACTGGGCCTCGTCCAGCCCGCGCGCCGCAAAGCCCGCCGGCGTGGCCTGATAGCTGGCGGTGATCGCCACCTGCGCGCCCGCCCGGTAGTAGTCGAGATGGACCTCGCGGATCAGCTCCGGATTTTCCATCAGCACCTTCGCGGACCACAGGCTGTCGGCCAGGTTGCAGCCGCGCGCTTCCAGCTCCGTGGCCATCGCCCCGTCCAGCACCACGAAAGGCCGTTGTTCAAGGAAGGTGTTAAGCGGATTATTCTGCGACATGTTCAGGCTCCTGCGTCGTCGTTTTTTGGGTCAGATAGTACGCACCATAACACAGGGCGACGAACGGCAGCCCGCAGTAAAGGGCAATGCGCTGGCTCGGATCAAAAGCCAGGCCGACGCAGGCCACCAGGCACAGCACGAACCCAAGCACCGGCACCAGCGGATACCACGGTGCGCGGTACGCGAGCGCGTCGAGCGGCTGGCCGGACTGAAGATGGCGGCGGCGGAAGACGAAGTGCGACGCGCAGATGCTGATCCACACCGCCACCACCGCAAAGCCTGAAATGGCCGACAGCGCCACGAATACCGTGTCCGGCGCAATCACGCTGGAGAACAGCGCCAGCACGCCGCCGAGCATGGAAACGGAGAGCGCCGTCAGCGGCACGCCGCGTTTGTTGACCCGGGCAAAGCAGCGCGGCAGCGTGTTCTCGTTCGAGAGGGACCACAGCATGCGCCCGGACGCATACAGCCCGGAGTTCGCCGCCGAGAGGATCGCCGTCAGGATCACAAAGTTAAAGATATCCGCCGCGTAGGGAATCCCGACCTTTTCAAACACCAGCACGAACGGGCTTTTCTCGACGCCCGCCTGCTGCATCGGGATCAGCGCCGCCAGCACGAACACGGTGCCAATAAAGAAGATAATCAGCCGCGCGATGGTGGTGCGGATCGCCACCGGAATGACCTTATGCGGATTTTCCGTCTCCCCGGCGGCGATGCCGATCAGCTCCGTCCCGGAAAAGGCAAAGTTCACCGCCACCATGGTCATCAGGATCGGCAGCCCGCCGTGCGGGAACCAGCCCTCCGCGGTGATGTTCGCCAGCCCCGGCGCGGGGGAACCGTCCGCCATCGGGATAAAGCCGAAGATCGCCGCGCCGCCGAGGATGATAAACGCGATGATGGTGATCACTTTTACCAGCGAGAACCAAAATTCGCCTTCTGCAAACAGGCGGGTCGAGAAGGCGTTGAGGCCGAAGATGACCACGCAGAACACCACGCACCACGCCCAGACGGGCACCTGCGGGAACCAGTACTGCATGCAAAAACCGGCGGCGGTAAAGCTCGAGCCCAGCGCCACCGTCCAGGTCAGCCAGTAGAGCCACGCCACGGTGTAGCCCGTTGCCGGGCCGAGGTAGCGCGCGGCGTAAACGTGAAACGCACCGGTTTCCGGCATCGCGACCGACAGCTCGCCCAGGCACTGCATCACCAGCCGCACCACCAGCGCGCCAATCAGGTACGCCAGCAGCGTGCCCGCCGCGCCCGTCGTGGAGATAATGTAGCCCGTGTTAAAGAATAGCCCCGTGCCGATGACGCCCCCCAGCGAGAGCATGATCAGGTGGCGCGTTTTCATGGTGCGCTTAAGCTGCCCGTTTTCCTGTTCTGTTTGCATATCACCTTCTATACGTATGGACATCTAAACATCCAAAGAAAGGTGTTATACCGCGATTGTTAACAAATAGCCAGACGCGTCGTCCGCGGCGCAAATATTGGTAAATCCTCAAATCAGTTCTATAGTCGTCACAGTTTCTTAGCAAACAGGACACATCGATGCGTTTTAATGGACTGACGAAAGGTTTCTTCCTTTTGATTCTCGCCCTGGTCACCTGGGCTTTCTTTGACGTACTGTCGCCCTATTTTTCCGCGATTCTGTGGGCCGCAATCCTCACGATTATTTTCAACCCGGTAAAAAACAGGCTGCGCACCGCGCTGGGCGAACGCAACGGGCTGGCCTCGTTCCTGACGCTGTGCATTATCTGCCTGATCGTCTTCATTCCGCTGATGGTGATCCTCTCATCGCTCGCCATCGAGCTGAACGTGGTGTACACCAAGCTGCAGCAAAACAACACCCAGTTCCCGGAGGTGGTGGCGAGCATCTTTAACCGCCTGCCCGACTGGGCCAGCGGCTTCCTGGCCGATCACAACCTCAACAACGCCGCGCAGATCCAGAAGAAGCTTTCCGACGTGGCGCTGCAGGGCGGGCAATACCTCGCGGGCAGCGCCTTCCTGATCGGTAAAGGGACGTTTGGCTTTGCCATTAGCTTCGGCATCATGCTTTACCTGCTGTTTTTCCTGCTCAAGGACGGGCCGTACCTGGTGCGCCAGATCCTCGACTCCCTGCCGCTGACCGACTTTGCCAAGCAGCACCTGTTTGCCAAGTTTGTCGGCGTGTCGCGCGCGACGGTGAAAGGCACGGCGGTCGTCGCCGTGGTTCAGGGCACGCTCGGCGGCATCGCCTTTGCGATTGTCGGCATCGACGGCAGCATTCTTTGGGGCGCGCTGATGGCATTCCTCTCCCTGGTGCCCGCCGTGGGCTCGGCGATCGTCTGGGTGCCCGCCGCCATCTACCTGTTCGCCACGCACCAGATCTGGCAGGGGCTGTTTATCGTCGGCTTCTTCGTGATTATCGTCGGGCTGGTGGACAATATTCTGCGCCCGCTGCTGGTGGGTAAAGACACCAAAATGCCGGACTACCTGATCCTGATCTCCACGCTCGGCGGCATGGAGCTGTACGGCATTAACGGCTTCGTGATTGGTCCGCTGATCGCGGCGCTGTTTATCGCCTGCTGGAACCTCTTCTCCGGCCGCGACCACGCGGGCAACGCCGAAGAGCTGGATGCCGAATTTATCGAGGAAGGGAAAAACCCGCCCGACATTTAACCCTCGACGGATAATCCTCCCAGGGCGGCGCGATGCCGCCTTTTTTTTCGCCTTAAATCAGAGCTTTTCTATAATTTGTAATACCGCATCCACTCTTGCCGTAGAAGGATCCCGCTGGTGCGAATCGCCACGATAACAAACTGGGCCTACGGGGCCACGGTATGCCTGACCATTGCCTGCGGCGTCGTCATGATCATGGCGTCGAAGGCCGATGACGTTAAGCGCCAGACCGTCGAACAGCGCCAGCAGTTCGACAGCCTCACGGAAGATCTCGACGCGAAAGCCTGGGCGCAGTCCGACCTGGCGCGCCTGTACGTGGTTAAACACGATCCGCAGATCCTCAGTGATTATCGGCAGGAGGAAGGCACCCTCAAAAAAAGCGAAATGCATCTGCAGAAGCTGCGCGACAACGGCGCATCTGACGTTGAGCTGGCGCTGCTTCGCGAGGGGTTAACGATCCTTGACCAGCTGCAGGACGAGCAGCAGGCCGCCCTGTCCAGCATGGCGCAGGGCGATCCTGCGCAGGCCGTTGCGCAGCTCTACAGCCCGGCGTACGAGCAGGATCTGGAGCGCGCTCAAAACCAGTTCGATCACTTCCGCCAGCTCCTCGACAGGCGCATTATCGCCACCGTTCAGGAGGCCACGCACAAATCAAAAACCCTGCGCACCGCCTCGGAAATAATGGTCGGCCTTACCGCCCTGCTCTTTCTCTTTGTCCTCGGCTTCATCTTAAAACGCCGCGTGCTGCGCCCGGTCGTTCGCCTGAGCGACGTGGTGCATCGCCTGGCCTCTCAGGACTACGCGGTCGAGACGCCCAACTTTAATCAGATTGACGAGATCGGCGATATGGCGCAGGCGATCCACATTTTTCGCGAAAACGGCCTGGCGCGGCAGCGGCTGGAAAAGGAGCGCGACGCGGACTGGGCCGTCCGCGAGCTGCTGGCGCGGATGACCCAGCGCCTGCAGGGCTGCGAGAACTTCGCTGACGTGATAAACGTCGCCGGGCTGTTTGCCCCGAACGTGGCGCCGGGCATTGCCGGGCGCCTGTATATTCTCGATCGCGACCCGTGGCAGATGCGCTGCGTGGCGGAATGGCTGGATCCGGAAGGCGATAGCCAACCCTTTGAGACCGACGCGTGCTGGGCAATCCGCCGTGGACAGAGCCACCCGCCGGTCAGCGGCGAGCCGGATATTTCCTGCTACCACCTGCCGCCGTCCTGCGCGCACCGCGCGCTGTGCGTTCCGCTCATCGCCCAGGGCGAAGCCATCGGCCTGCTCTCTTTCCAGAACGTTACGCTGGAAAAGGCCCCGGCGCGCGCCTACCTTGAACTGATGGCCGAAGCGCTGGGGCTGGCGCTGGCAAACCAGCGGCTGCGCGATGCGCTGCTGGAAAAAGCGCTGTTCGACCCGCTCACCGGGCTGCGTAACCGCCATCATCTGGATGATACGCTGCGCACGCAGATGGCGCAGGCCGCGCGCAATAACGAACCGGTCAGTTGCCTGATGATCGACATTGACCACTTCAAGGCCATTAATGACCGCTACGGCCATGAGGCAGGAGACGAGGTGATTAAGAGCGTGGCGGGCATTGTGAAGCGCGCCGTGCGCGACGGCGGGCTGGCGTTTCGCTACGGCGGCGAGGAGTTTTTAGCCCTCCTGGCCGGGCAGGATGAAGAGGCGGCGTTTGCCTGCGCCAGCGAAATCCATCGCGAAGTGCATACGCTGAGCGTCCGCTACGGGCTGACGGAAATCGGCCCGGTGGATGTCTCCATCGGCATCGCCAGCTATCCGCAACATGCCCAAAGCGACACCCTGCTGCGCGCGGCGGACGTTGCGCTCTATCGGGCAAAAGAGCTGGGCCGCTCGCGGATCGTCAGCTTCGGCATGCTGAAGGAGGCGTAAAGAAGCAGGCAGGGAACGCGGCCTGAGGTGGTCATATCGTCCCCTCAGGGCGTGTTGCCATGATCGATAAAACCGATCGATTAAAAAAAATCGATCTGCAAAATGAATTATCCCTCCCACCATCCCGCGTGCTAAATTCCGCCATCACGGTTATTACATTGTTATAGATGAATATCTTGTCATCCGACGGGCAGGCGTATTTTTGTCCAAAATACGGCGCGGGCTATGACAGCAGGTGATGGAATGAAAAAATGCATGCGGTGTAACAGGAAAAGAGGTTTTCTGGCCAGACTCTTTGGGCTGGATAAAAAATATTGTGATAAATGCCTGCCGATAATTAATCAGGAAATAAGAACAAAAATAGCGATTCCGGCATCGAACCGTGACGTTCAAGACAAAAGATAGCTTCCTGCAGGGCCTATTTTCCTTCTGAACAAGCCGATCCCTTCACTGATTTACGCCCCATTATGATAAATAAAATCGATATCAGCGTCATTATTCCCGTATTTAACGCCCAGGACGCTATCGTTCCGTTGGTAGGTAAACTTCTTAGCGAAAAGACCGCGAGCATCGAAGTCATTGTCGTTAACGACGGCTCAACGGACGGCACGCAAGCGGCGCTTCGCACGCTCGACGATGAACGCCTTATCGTCATAAGCCAGAATAATCAGGGCGTGTATGCGGCCAGGAATGCCGCGCTTGCGGTTCATCGCGGTGAGTGGGTTATTTTTCTGGATGCCGATGACCAGGTTGAAGACCATTTTCTGCGCGAGCGTTTTGCTATAGCCTGCGGGGCGCAGGCCGATGTCGTTATTTTCAACGGCTGGCACGGAGATAGCGCCCATTCCGTGCATTACAAACAACCTTACGGAAAAATGCTCAGCGGTTGGCAATGGATTAACCACTGCGTCAACCAGAAGGAGTGGCCGCATTATTTATGGCTACAGATGGTGCGCTCGTCCTATATTCAAAAAAATACGCTGCGCTTCCAGGCGGGAAAAAGCCATAAGGATATCGTGTGGACGCTGCACCTTGCCGCCGGAAACGGCCAATTTTATTTCGCCGACAGAAGAGATTATGTCTATATCAATAATCCGTCGTCGATTACGCACCGCCATGACTATTACGACGTTCGCGCGGCCAGCTATATCGATGTCATTGCGGAGATCGTTGCCATCAGCGCAAAGCCGCGGTACAGGGACATCAAAAATGCGCTTGCCCGACATGCGCTCGTGGAGTCCCGGCATTTTTTGGGCCTCTACCGGCGTAAGGTGAGCAACCGTCAGGCGCTGCGCGCCCGCTTCCGTTCACGTATTCAGCTTTACAGGCTCGTCCCGGCCATCCGCACGATGAGTGACGTCTTCTTTCTCATCAAGCTGGCTTACAACGTTTATCGCCAGGCTCCCCGTTAGCTCACCGTGCGGACGGCTTAACCCGCGTCAATAAGCGTCACGTCAAACCGCACGCCCGGCATCATGACGTTCAGTCCGTCTGTGAGCATTTTTCCTGCCTCATGCAGAGCCTCAAGCGGCATCTCCGGCAGGCTTTCCAGAATAAACCACATGTGCTTATCGGAAGCGCTCAGGCGCGTTCTTATTCCCTGCCGCCAGTTCCAGCGGCGACACGTGACGCCCAGCTCGTCACGCCAAATCACTTCTCCCGATTCAGGATTCTCGATAATCGGGTTGCCGTCCTTGAAGGTGTCAAACGGCTCGCTGCCGTCTGAGATAATGAGGCGCGGCATGCCGGAATAGGCATCCAGATTTTCACCCCCGACAGGAATGGCGTAGCGCAGGCTGACGGCGTTATACAGGTCCACCACCGGGTCCAGCGCCGTCATAGATCCGTCGCGCAACACCCGCTTGCGCAGGGCTTCAGCTGAACAAGGCGTGCGCTTGGGCTTTGCGCCAAAGGCGCGAAAGGCCTCTGACCATGCGTTCAGGTGAGCCTCTGCCCACGCGGGTTCCCCGTCGAGGACGGCCTTACACGCGCTGATGAGCGCCTCTTCCCCAAAGCCGGGGTTAACGAGCGGAGCAGCCGTTACGCTGATGCTCAGCGCGCGGAAGCCCGGCGCCAGGCGGGCAACATCAGCGCTGATTGACGGATGTGCAGTGAACATTTCATAATCCTCAAATGACCGTTTTAGATTATGATAATGACCGATGAACAAAAAAGTCAATATAACGACCGGGACCGACGCGTCCGTCATCAATGAGGCGCTCTCCGCTTCCCTGAAGCAGTATCGCAGCGAGAAAAAAATGTCGCTGGATGAGCTCTCGCGTCAGGCGGGGGTAAGCAAGGGGATGCTGGTGGAAATTGAAGCCTGCAGGGCAAACCCCAGCATCGCCCTGCTCTGCAAGCTGGCATCGGCGATGGGCGTTTCGGTGGCAGATATCGTTAACGTCGCCAGCAAACCCAGCGTACACCTTATTGCTGCAGAAGATATTCCCTGCCTGTGGCGCGGCGAGCGCGGCGGCACCGCACGGCTGCTTGCGGGCACCAGCGGACCGGACATGATCGAGCTATGGGAGTGGAAGATGCATCCCGGCGAGATTTTCACTTCCCCGGGGCACTCTGCCGGCACGTGTGAACTTTTACATGTGGTGGAAGGCGCTCTTCGCCTCACTTTAGGCGAGGAAAGCCTGACGGTGAACGAGGGCAGTTCAGCGATTGCCAGAACGGATTTGCCGCATAGCTACAGGTGTGCTGAAGGCGGCCCGCTCAGGTTCACGATGACGGTGAGCGAGCGGGAACGCTGAGGGATCCCGACGGCGAGCGCTAGAAAAGCGGGGTCAGGCGCTGAACGTTCAGGCTCTCCAGCTTGCCGTCGAGGATTTCAAGAAACTCATCGTGATAGGGCATGGCGACATGCTTTTTCAAATCCTCTGGGGATTTCCAGCGCTCGATAAATACGAACGACACGCTGCCCTCATTTTCCAGCTCGCGAACGTCCGGCACCGCCCGGCTTTCGTGCAGATCGTACTGCAGACAGCCCGCTTCACCGTGGGTTGGTTTCACCATATTTTTCGCGGCGGTTCTCACCGCATCCACATGCTCCGGGAACGGCGTCAGGGTGGCAACAATTTTTACTTCGCTCATAACTTTTCCTGTTAACCAATGGACAACAACCGCGCCAGCGAGGGCGCGATATTCCGTTAAACAGCGTAGTGGTGAACGCTGGGCTTCGCCAGCGGTACAGTCTCATCACTTTTGGACCGAGAGCCCACGGGGCATTGATACTTTCGGAGACGTACACATGCAATTTTGTCTAAGGAGAGTACGGTCTTACTCACTCCTCACTATCTCCATACGTCTTGTAATTCCGGGTTAATCTCTGCCGGAGCACATTGCGACTGCATCGCCATTTGCGTGAGCTTTTTGAAGCTATCCTGTATTGATTTTTGATTAATAATATTGGAATTATAGAACGAACGTTCAGAATTGATGACCATTACTGAATTGCAAGGCATAAACAGTATAATGATGCCCTTCGCAAGACGGAGATTGCTCGTTGGCGTACGTGTTTCAGTAAAGGTAGTTGTGCCATGTAAATTACCGCTGCCGGGTGAGACTTCCCATTTAATTTCTACAGGGTCAATACGCGGTTCAGGATATTTTGTCTTCATAACTGAAAAAATATCCAAAGTTGGTGAAATACTGCCACTTTGAGGTATTTTGCTTGTTCTGCCTGTCGTCAGAACCGCCCCCGTCAGTTTATTTTGGATGCTATAGCTGAAGTCAGGTAAATTCGTTAAGTTGGCAGCAAATACGGGGATATTTTCCGCTGACTGAGCAAGCTCTTTTTTAGGTGCGTGCTTAAGGACAAGGTCGACAGGAAGCAATACGGTATCAATAACAGCGTCAATCGGAAGGGAAATTATGTGAAAAAGCGGCCATAGCCCAAACGAAGGTGCCCACAGATAAGCATTCGCTATCTCTCTCTTGTCACGATCTACACCACGATAAGTATCTTTGTAACTATCACCACGTGCTAACGTTCCGCATCCCGAAAGCTGCGCAGCCAGGGACATTAGACATAACGACAATACTGCTTTGCTCAACATCCATTTTTTCATTATTGATTTTCCATATAAGGTTTATTGACTAAAGATTTTTTAGTTAAATCATTCCATCGCATCCATGGTTGAAATTATTATTAGCATAAATACATAATATCAATAAAATTGTGCTGAAATGGAGTCAATCAACATCAATAAACTATTCAACAAAGCGGAAAGCGTATGAAAAGATGGTGCCGATAATAGGAGTCGAACCTACGACCTTCGCATTACGAATGCGCTGCTCTACCAACTGAGCTATATCGGCCCTGAGAGGCCGGTTACGAGCGTAACCACGGGGCAAAAGAGTAGATCTAACTGGGTGATGCGTCAATGGCCTTGTGATTCAAACGGCTATTTTTGCATCACCCACGTTTTAATTACGCACGAATGGTATCATCGCCGATGCCGATCCACTTGTAGGTGGTCAGCGCTTCAAGCCCCATCGGGCCGCGGGCGTGCAGTTTTTGCGTGCTTACCGCCACCTCTGCGCCTAAACCAAACTGGCCGCCGTCGGTAAAGCGCGTGGAGGCGTTCACGTACACCGCAGACGAGTCCACTTCATTCACAAAGCGCGCGGCGTTGCTTAACGTGCGCGTGAGGATCGCATCGGAATGCTGCGTACCGTGCTCGCGAATGTGCGCAATGGCATCATCAAGATCGGCTACCACCTTCACGTTCAGATCCAGCGACAGGAACTCGTCGTCATACTGCTCCGCGTTGACGGGAACAACTTTAGCTGGCCCCTCCTGAAGCAGCGCCATAGCGTTAGCATCGGCGTGCAGCGTGACCTTGCTTTGCGCCATCTGCTTGCTTAACGCCGGCAGGAACGTATTGGCAATCCCCGCGTGCACCAGCAGCGTTTCAACCGTGTTGCAGGTACTCGGGCGCTGGGTTTTGGCATTCACGATAATCTTAAGCGCGGGCTCAATCTCGGCGCTGTCATCGACCACAATATGGCACACGCCGATCCCGCCGGTGATCACCGGAATGGTCGACTGCTCGCGGCACAGCTTGTGCAGCCCCGCGCCGCCGCGGGGGATCAGCATGTCGATGTATTTGTCCATGCGCAGCAATTCGTTCACCAGCGCGCGATCCGGGCTTTCGATGGCCTGCACGGCGCCTGCCGGTAAGCCACACTCCTCCAGCGCCTGCTGGATGACTTTCACCGTCGCGGCGTTGGTGCGCCAGGTCTCTTTCCCGCCGCGCAGAATGGCGGCGTTACCGGTTTTCAGGCACAGGGAGGCCACGTCTACGGTGACGTTCGGACGCGCTTCGTAAATCACGCCAATCACGCCGAGCGGCACGCGGCGACGCTCCAGACGTAGCCCGCTGTCGAGCAGGCCGCCGTCAATCACCTGCCCGACCGGGTCGGCCAGGCTGCACACCTGGCGAACGTCGTCGGCGATGCCTTTCAGGCGCGCTGGCGTCAGCGCCAGGCGGTCAAGCATCGCTTCGCTCAGGCCGTTGCGGCGTGCTTCCAGCAGATCCTGCTCGTTGGCGAGCAGGATCTCAGCGGATTGTGATTCAAGATAATCAGCGATTTTTTCCAGCACGCGGTTTTTCTCGCGGCTGGAAAGGAGCGCCAGTTTGTAAGAGGCGGCCTTCGCGGCCGCGCCCATTTGTTCCAGCATGTTCAGGCTCCTTAACGAATAATCATGTCGTCGCGATGCACGGCAACCGGACCATATTCATAGCCCAGGATAGCGTCGATCTGCTGCGAGTGATGGCCGGCAATGCGGCGCAGCGCGTCGCTGTTGTAGCGGCTTACGCCGTGGGCGATGTCGCGACCGTCAAGATTGCGGATGCGGATCACTTCACCACGGGAGAAGTTACCTGTCACGCTTTTAATTCCTTTTGGAAGTAATGAACTCCCTCTTTCCAGAATTGCCGCGGTGGCCCCTTCGTCCACGGTCAGTTCACCCGCTGGCGGCGCGCCGAAAATCCAGCGCTTGCGGTTTTCCAGCGGCGATTCCTGCGCGTGGAAGCGCGTGCCTACCGAAATGCCTTCCATCACGTCGCCAATCACGCCGGGGCGGCTGCCTGCGGCAATGATGGTGTCGATACCGGCGCGGCAGGCCACGTCGGCGGCCTGCAGCTTGGTGCCCATGCCGCCGGTGCCGAGACCGGAAACGCTATCCCCTGCGACGGCGCGCAGCGCGTCGTCGATGCCATGCACATCGGTGATCAGCTCGGCCTGCGGGTTTGAGCGCGGGTCGGCGGTGAACAGCCCCTGCTGATCGGTCAGAAGCAGCAGTTTATCCGCGCCAGCCAGAATCGCGGCCAGCGCGGAGAGATTATCGTTGTCGCCCACTTTGATTTCAGCGGTCGCGACGGCGTCGTTTTCGTTAATGACGGGAACGATGTTGTTGTCCAGCAGCGCGCGCAGCGTGTCGCGGGCGTTCAGAAAGCGCTCTCTGTCTTCCATATCCGCACGCGTCAGCAGCATCTGCCCGACGTGGATGCCGTAAATAGAGAACATCTGCTCCCAGAGCTGAATGAGTCGGCTTTGTCCCACGGCGGCCAGCAGCTGTTTGGATGCGATCGTCGCGGGGAGTTCGGGGTAGCCCAGATGCTCGCGCCCGGCAGCAATCGCGCCGGAGGTCACAATAACGATACGATGCCCTGAGGCATGCAGCTGAGCGCACTGGCGTACAAGCTCAACGATGTGGGCGCGATTAAGGCGGCGCGATCCGCCTGTTAAAACACTGGTACCGAGTTTTACTACCAGCGTCTGGCTGTCACTCATGATTCTCTGCCGTTCAACAATAAGGGAAAATGATGTAATCAGACGTTTTAGCAGGACTCAGCCCCGTTGCCAACCGACTTAGCACAAAGCGGAACACTTTGTTGCGCGGGATCAGGAAGCGTAGCGGCAGATTTTTACACTTTTATGACTGAAATAATAAATCACAAATTTTTAGATTAATTCTTAATTTGTCATAAAAGTTTCATTCCAGAGCGTTAAAACCCTTCCTGTTTTCACGGGACATAAGCATGAGCTTATCGTTCAGCGAATATTAGCGCGTTTATAAAACACTCAGGATTGAAAATGAAAAAAAGTTCTCTGGCATTAGTGGTAATGGGCGTAGTGGCTTCCGCATCTGTCCACGCAGCAGAAGTTTATAATAAAAACGGTAATAAACTGGACGTGTACGGCAAAGTAAAAGCGATGCACTACATCAGTGATGATGACGCTAAAGACGGTGACCAAACCTACGTGCGTTTTGGTTTTAAAGGCGAAACGCAGATTAACGATCAGCTGACGGGCTACGGCCGCTGGGAAGCTGAATTTGCGGGCAATAAAGCGGAAAGTGATTCTTCACAGAAAACCCGTCTGGCCTTCGCGGGTATTAAGCTCAAGGACTTCGGCTCATTCGACTACGGCCGTAACCTGGGCGCACTGTATGACGTTGCCGCCTACACCGATATGTTCCCTGAATTTGGCGGCGACGGCCTGGCGCAGACCGATAACTTCATGACCAAACGCGCCAGCGGCCTTGCCACATACCGCAATACCGACTTCTTCGGAATGGTTGATGGCCTGGACATGACCCTGCAATATCAGGGTAAAAACGAAAACCGCGATGTGAAAAAACAGAACGGCGACGGCTTCGGTACCTCTCTGAGCTATGACTTCGGCGGCAGCGATTTCTCCGTCATTGGCGCTTACGCCAGCTCGGATCGCACCAACGAACAGAACCTGCAGGCGCGCGGTGAAGGTAAAAAAGCGGAAGGCTGGGCGACCGGTCTGAAATATGACGCTAACGACATTTACCTGGCGACCATTTATTCTGAAACCCGCAATATGGCGCCAATTTCAGGCGGTTTTGCAAATAAAGCGCAAAACTTCGAAGTGGTTGCGCAATATCAGTTTGATTTTGGCCTGCGTCCGTCCCTGGGCTATGTCCAGTCTAAAGGTAAGGATATTGAAGGCGTCGGTGATGAAGATATCGTGAAATACATCGACGTGGGCGCGACCTATTATTTCAACAAAAATATGTCCGCATTTGTTGATTATAAAATCAACCAGATCGATGACGATAATAAGCTGGGCGTGAGCAGCGATGATATCGTTGCCCTGGGTATGACGTACCAGTTCTGATTTTACGATAATAAAAAACCGGCTTTGAGCCGGTTTTTTTGTGCCCGGTGGCGCTGTGCTCACCGGGCATACAGAACAGCATTTTGTCGGCCAGCGAGCTCGCCCGCTATGCGGTGAGCTTCACCGCCTCGCTGGAAAAATCATCCGCCGGTTCCAGCTTCAGGTCCAGCGTTGCCAGCAGCGCGCGAGCCTTCCCAAGATACTCTTTCAGCGTGAACTCAAGACGGTCAATCACTTCCTGATCCTTGATAGGCGCAGCCTGCCAGTCACCGTCTTTATTAAACAGACCAAACTGATAGCTATAGGTAAAGCGCTTTTCTTCTGCTTCCATTTCCATCCACCAGCCCCAAAACTCACGTTTTTCGGGTGCAGGCTTCACATTGACGCAAACAGCCAGGCAGTCGAAAAAAAAGCGATTCTCTTCACACTGCTCTTCTCGAATATACGGGCCAAGAGCCATGAACTTCTTAATCAGTCTACTTTTCGGGTGTCCACTCGGTAACGTCATTGCGATCTCCTTTTGTGAAGCCACTGTTTTACCAAACCAGCGAAATTTAGCAATCTCTTAACACAATCTCTTTTCTATCCAACGCGTAATTTCGTTAAGCGCCTTGTCAAAATTCTGATACACCGGGCTGAATGGCACCTCGAGCAGTTTGCCATCCGAAGATGACGAGGTGATTAAACGCGACTCCTCTTCCGGGCTGAAAGGATCGTTTTTCCAGAAGCCCGACAGCATCGGCGTCGGGCAGCGTCGGCCCAGCAGCCCCTGCGTTTTCAGCGAATAGCGGTTAAGCTCAACGCGCAGCGCTTCATCGGAGGCATCGTGCATGCCGAGGCGGCTCGCCAGCACGTCGAGATACATTTCCGGCACGCTGCCCTGCAGCTTCGGATCGCTTAGCAGCGCGTGAACGACGGGCCCGAGGCACGCCACCGCTTTCAGGCGCGAGGACTCCAGGTACGCCAGGCGCACCGCGACGTTCGCACCGAAGCGGAAGCCGAATGCGGCGACGCGGGTGTGATCGACCCAGGGAAGGTTCTCCAGCGCTTTCAACGCGTGCTGGTGCAGCAGGCTGGAATCCTGCGTCAGTTTCCACTTCGTTGAGAAGCCAATTGAAGGCATATCCAGCGTGAGCATCGCGATCCCTTTCGGGGCGAAATAGCGCTCAAACAGGCTGAAATAGTCGATTTGCAGCGAATCCAGGCCACCGCACATCAGCACCGTCGGGAAAGGACCTTCCCCGTCCGGCATGTGCAGGAACCCCGTTACCGGCGATCCGCCCGGAACCGTAAATTCAACTTCGCGCATGCGGCACGACAGGCGCTGAGCGGCCTCTTCATAAGCGCGATTCGCCAGCGCCTGGGCCTGCTCTGCCAGCTCGTCACCCTTGAGGTGCGGGTAAGCCGCAATGCTGTAAAGGTTCGCCGCATGCAGCCAGTGCTTGCCGCTTAGCGCGGCGTCCTCTTCCTGGCTGGCCTTTTGCTGCCAGAGCATCGCCTGCGTAGACCACTCATAGATCCAGTTTCCGCCGCGATAGCCCACCACCGTATCGTAAAGCTCGCTGTCGGTACGCTCGGCCTCGCTCATCACGATGCGCGCCTGCACATCGAGAATTTCCCGGGGATCGATGCCGCGCCAGATCCACATCAGGCGGTTAATCATGCGATACCAGTGGGGCACGTTTTTACCGTCTAACGCGGATTGTACGGCAGGCATGGTTCCGGGATTGAAGCGGCGCACCAGCGTCGAGGTTTCCGGGTGCTTGAAGCGGGGTTTAAAGAGCGTCTCGGAGAGATTCGCCTGCGTCATTACGTTGCCTCCATGAATACGTCATATAGAGACCATTGTAACGCGGTACAGGCTAAAAAGAACAACGCCCGGCAGTGCCGGGCGTGTAAAGTTACGTTCTGGCTTAGCGACCAGAGATAGGCGGAACGAAGACCACGCCCATATCCCATGGCTGTTCAATCCAGGTGTCCTGCGGGATATCAATCACGTAATCGTCAACCAGCGGACGGCCCGCAGGCTTCGCGAAGATGGTCACGAAATGCGCTTTTGGATACATTTCACGGATAGCGACCGCGGTACCACCGGTGTCCACCAGATCGTCAATGACGATGAAGCCTTCACCGTCGCCTTCCGCGCGCTTCAGCACGGTCAGCTCACGCTGGTTGTCGTGGTCATAGCTGGAGATACAAACGGTATCGACATGGCGAATACCCAGCTCACGTGCCAGCAGCGCCCCCGGTACCAAACCGCCACGGCTGACGGCAATAATGCCCTTCCACTGCTCGGAAGGCATCAGACGCGCAGCCAGCTTGCGTGCGTGAATCTGCAACATGTCCCAGGTGACGACGTATTTTTCGCTCATGTGAAGTGTCCCAGCCTGTTTTTATACGGCTTAAAAAGTGTTCGAGGGGGAAATAGGTTGCGCGAGATTATAGAGATCTGGCGCACTAAAAACCAGTCTTTAGCGCCCCAAGCCTGAGTTTTTGCATGCTTTATGCTACCCGCGCCCGGAGAAAGTGGTATTCTCAAAGGCATCTCGCAAGCCTGACTTGTGGTAACTATTAACCTGCTAACCCTGTGCCCTGCAAACTTATTTGCAGCGCATCGACAAGGAGACTTATCGTGTCTGAACTGTCTCAATTATCGCCACAGCCGCTGTGGGATATTTTTGCCAAAATCTGTTCTATTCCGCACCCTTCCTACCATGAAGAACAACTTGCCGAACATATTATGGGTTGGGCGAAGGAGAAAGGACTTCACGCCGAGCGTGACCAGGTTGGCAACATCCTGATCCGCAAGCCGGCGACGGCAGGCATGGAAAACCGTAAGCCGGTTGTGCTGCAGGCGCACCTGGACATGGTTCCACAGAAAAACAACGACACCGTTCACGACTTCACCAAAGATCCTATTCAGCCATACATTGACGGTGAGTGGGTGAAAGCGCGCGGCACCACGCTCGGCGCGGACAACGGTATCGGCATGGCGTCCGCGCTGGCGGTGCTGGCCGACGACAGCGTTGAGCACGGCCCGCTGGAAGTGCTGCTGACCATGACCGAAGAAGCGGGCATGGACGGTGCGTTTGGTCTGCAGGCTAACTGGCTTCAGGCGGACATTCTGATCAACACCGACTCCGAAGAAGAAGGTGAGATCTACATGGGCTGCGCGGGCGGGATTGATTTCATCTCTACCCTGCCGCTCTCCCGTGAAGCGATTCCTGCTGGCTTCCAGACCTTCAAGCTGACGCTGAAAGGGCTGAAGGGCGGCCACTCCGGCGGCGATATTCACCTCGGCCTGGGCAACGCCAACAAGCTGCTGGCGCGCTTCCTGGCGGGCCACGCGGCCGATCTGGATCTGCGTCTGGTCGATTTCAACGGCGGCACGCTGCGTAACGCTATCCCGCGCGAAGCGTTCGCCACCGTCGCCGTACCCGCGGCAAAAGCGGACGAGTTGAAAAAGCTCTCCAGCGTCTATCTGGATATCCTGAAAAACGAACTGTCCGTTAAAGAGAAAAACCTGACCGTGGTGCTGGAGTCCGTGTCGACGGATAAAGCCGCGCTGACCGCACAGTCTTGTGACGCTTTTGTACAGCTGCTGAACGCAACGCCAAACGGCGTGATCCGCAATTCTGACGTCGCAAAAGGCGTGGTGGAAACCTCACTGAACGTGGGCGTGGTGACCATGGCTGACGACAGCGCGGAAATCATCTGCCTGATCCGCTCCCTTATCGACAGCGGTAAAGAGTACGTGGTGAGCATGCTGGAATCACTGGGCACCCTGGCAGGCGCGAAAACGTCCGCAAAAGGCAGCTACCCGGGCTGGCAGCCGGATGCAAGTTCTCCGGTAATGGCTTTGGTGCGTGAAACCTACCAGCGTCTGTTCAACAGCACGCCGAACATTCAGGTGATCCACGCGGGCCTGGAGTGCGGTCTGTTCAAAAAACCGTACCCGGACATGGACATGGTCTCCATTGGGCCAACCATCACCGGGCCGCACTCGCCGGATGAGCAGGTTCATATCGAAAGCGTAGGCCACTACTGGACGCTGCTGACTGAACTGCTGAAGGCGATTCCTGCGAAGTAATCCCCTCACCCCAGCCCTCTTCCAAGGGGAGAGGATGAAAAACGTAAGCCCGGTAAGCGAAGCGCCACCGGGCTTTTTTACAGCCCCAGCACCAGCTGTCGCTCCAGCTGCGGATCAAGCAGCGTGACGTGGAGCCCCACCAGCCGAACGCCTCGCCCTGCCCGCCGTTCCTCCCACGCCATTTTTGCCGTCGCGATAAGATCGTCTTTATTCAGGCGCGGCCAGACGTGCTCCTGCGTCGTCTGCTGGAAATCATTGAACTTCAACTTGATACCCTGACGCGCAATGAGCAGGTCCGGCTTAACCTTGCTTAGACGCCGTTCCAGTTCGGGATAGAGCTGTTCCGTGATAATGGTTTCGCACGCGGACCAGTCATGAATATCTTCAATCAAGGTTCGCTCAACCCCGACGGATTTGCGCAGCCGTTCGTTGTTTACATCGCGATCGTCAATCCCCTGACTGCGCTCCCACAGCACGCGGCCAAACTTGCCAAAACGCTTGAGCAGCAGCGCCAGATCGCTGCGCTGCACGTCTTCGCAGGTCCGTAATCCCATGCTTTCCAGCTTAGCGGCGGAAACTTTTCCCACGCCCGGGATTTTTCCGAGCGGCAGCGTTTTTAAAAAGGCGGGCACATCTTCCGGCGTGATGACGTATTGACCGTCAGGCTTGTTCAGGTCCGAGGCGATTTTGGCGAGAAATTTTACCGGCGCGACGCCTGCCGATGCGGTCAGGTTGAGCTCTTTAAAAATCGTCTGGCGGATCTCCTGCGCCATTAGCGTCGCCGATCCGTGGCAGTGCAGGCTGTCGGTCACATCCAGATAGGCTTCATCCAGCGACAGGGGTTCGATCAGCGAGGTATAGCGAGAGAAGATCTCACGGATGTGCAGCGACGCTTCTTTGTAGGCTTCAAAGCGGCCGGGAAGCAGCGTGAGATGAGGGCAAAGCTTTAATGCCATTGCGGTAGGCATGGCGCTGCGCACGCCAAATTTACGCGCGGGATAGTTGGCCGTGCTGATAACGCCGCGCTGAACGCGACTGCCGCCAATGGCGATGGGGATGTCCCGCAGCGCCGGGTTGTCACGCATCTCCACGGCGGCAAAAAAACAGTCCATATCAACATGGATAATTTTGCGCATGTCTCTTACCACACATGTATTTATATACAGTATATCAGAGCATAAAAAATGCGGTAGCGGATTTACGTCTCTCTTTTGACATAAAGACGTGGTACAAAAAAACGTTATAAATTGAATCATTAATATTAATAATCAATTAGTTAAATGGATTTATTCATGAAAAAGATAATTGCACTCTCACTTATGGTCATGGCAGGGTCCGCCTGCGCCGCGCCTCAGCTCATCGCCCACCGCGGCGGAACGGGTGATGCGCCAGAAAATACCCTACCCGCCATCCAGCTGGCGTTGGAAAACAAAGCCCAGGCAATCTGGATCACCGTGCAGCTCACCAAAGACGGCGTACCGGTTCTTTACCGCCCTTCCGATCTCAGCGCGTTGACGAATCTGACGGGTAAAATCTCGCAATACAGTCAGGCAAAGCTTTCAACCGTGGATGCCGGATGGAAGTGGGGAGACGACGCCCACCCGTGGCGTGGCAAAGGCGCTACGATTCCCACGCTGGAAACCGTACTCAAAACCTGGCCCAACACGCCGTTTTATATAGATATAAAATCGCCGGATGCCGATCCTGCAACAATGGGTAAAGCGCTTCTATCCGTGCTTAACGAGACGAAAAGCCTCAATCGCGTTCGCGTCTATTCCACGGAGGATCGCTATCTGAATGCGCTTGCGCCAGAGGTCCCACGGTTTGTGACCCGCAGCGAAACGCGAACCCGCCTGGCAAATATTTCACTCAGCCATCAGTGTCTGGCGCCTGAAAAGACGATGCAAGCCTACTGGTACGGGCTGGAGCTGAACAGAAAGGTTGAGGTGGTCGAGAAATTTACCCTCGGTGAAGGCGTTTCACCTGCAACGCTGACCTGGGATAAAGAGGCGATGGACTGTTTCCGCTCTCAGGGTAACGCGCACATTATCTTTATTGGCGTGAACTCAGCGGAGGATTACCAGAAAGCCGTAGCGCTCAACGCCGACGGCGTAATGACGGATTCTCCTGCAAAAGCAAAAGCGTGGATTAAGTAATGAAACAGGCCGCACATGCGGCCTGATAAGTTCACGTTTAGAACAACGCATTCTTATAAAATACGCTGCTGTTCGCGCGCCATTCTTTTTTTGCGGGCATCGCACGGCTCCGGGCAGTCGCAGACCTTTTCCATGCCAAGGGAAGAGATACCGCCGCAGCTGCCCTGAATGCTTTTACGCTTGATGATCCAGCCTAAGGACATGCCGAATACCACCAGCAAAAACACCGCGAAGGTTGCCAGAAACGTCAGCATTATTAGCCTCCAAAGTCGTCGAGCATGACGTTCTCATCTTCCACGCCGAGATCTTTAAGCATCTTGATCACCGCCGCGTTCATCATCGGCGGGCCACACATATAGAACTCGCAGTCCTCTGGTGCAGGATGCTGCCTGAGGTAGTTTTCATAGAGCACGTTATGGATGAATCCCGTGTATCCCGTCCAGCTATCTTCCGGCTGCGGATCGGAGAGCGCCACGTGGAAGGTAAAGTTCGGATTCTCCCGCGCCAGCTGTTCAAACTCATCGTCATAGAACATTTCGCGCAGCGAGCGCGCGCCGTACCAGAAGCTGATTTTACGCTTGCTGCCAAGCCGTTTGAGCTGGTCAAAAATGTGCGACCGCATCGGGGCCATACCGGCACCGCCGCCGATGAAGACCATTTCCGCCTCGGTGTCTTTGGCGAAAAACTCCCCGAACGGACCGGAGATGGTCACCTTGTCACCGGGCTTAAGGGACCAGATATACGATGACATGATCCCCGGCGGCGCGCCCGGCACGTTCGGCGGCGGCGTGGCGATACGCACGTTGAGCATAATGATGCCCTTCTCGTCCGGGTAGTTAGCCATGGAATAGGCGCGCAGCGTTGGCTCTTTCACGTCAGAAACAAAGCGGAAAAGAGTGAATTTATCCCAGTCGGCGCGGTATTCATCAGGCACGTCAAAATCTGCATACGCAACGGTATGGGCCGGGCACTCTATCTGGATGTAGCCTCCCGCACGGAACGGTACGTCTTCTCCGTCGGGCACGCGCAGCTTAAGCTCTTTGATAAAGGTGGCTTTGTTATCGTTAGAGATGACTTCGCATTCCCACTTTTTGACGCCGAAGATCTCCTCCGGCAGCTCAATCTTCATGTTCTGGCGTACGGCAACCTGACAGGCCAGACGGCAGCCCTCTTTTGCTTCACGCCTGGTGATATGCGCCAGCTCGGTTGGCAGGATATCGCCGCCGCCCTCTTTTACCGTTACCCGGCACTGCCCGCATGAACCGCCGCCGCCGCAGGCCGAAGAGACAAAGATTCCTTTGCCGGAGAGCGTGTTAAGCAGTTTATCCCCCGCAGGCGTGCGGATCTGATTTTGCAGTTCGCCGTTGATATCAATGATAACGTCGCCGGTATTCACCAGCTTCGCGCGCGCGGCCAGAATCAGCCCCGACAGCACCAGCACAATCAGCGTGAACATCACTACGCCAAGAATAATTTCCATTCATTTCCCCTTAAAGCTGCACACCGGAGAAGGACATAAAGCCCAGCGCCATTAGCCCGGTGGTGATAAAGGTGATCCCTAAGCCGCGCAGTCCTGCAGGCACGTTGGCGTATTTCATTTTTTCGCGGATGCCCGCCATGGTGACGATTGCCAGCATCCAGCCGATGCCCGACCCGAAGCCATAGACGATGGATTCGCTGAAGTTGTAATCACGCTGAACCATGAACGAGACGCCGCCAAAAATCGCACAGTTAACGGCAATCAGCGGCAGGAAGATCCCCAGCGCGTTGTAGAGCGACGGGAAATATTTATCGAGGATCATCTCCAGGATTTGAACCAGCGCCGCAATCACCCCAATGAAGGTGATGAAGTTCAGGAAGCTGAGATCCACGCCCTCCACCAGCGCCCCGTCGCGCAGAACGTAGTTGAACACCAGATTGTTGATCGGTACGGATAGCCCCAGCACAACGGTGACCGCGATGCCCAGGCCGAACGCCGTCGATACCTTTTTGGACACCGCGAGGAACGTACACATGCCGAGGAAAAACGCGAGCGCCATGTTTTCGACAAATACCGCGCGCACAAACAAACTCAGGTAATGAGCCATTGTCGGTTACTCCTTTTCCTGCTGTTCAGGCTTCAGCGTGCGAATAAGCCAAATCAGCAGACCGATAATGAAAAATGCGCTTGGCGCCAGCAGGAATAAGCCATTTGGTAAATACCAGCCGCCGTTTTGTACCGTATCCAGCACCGGGATGCCAAACAGCTTGCCGCTGCCGATAAGCTCGCGCAGGAAACCCACCGTCAGGAGGATCGCGCCATATCCCAGCCCGTTGCCGATGCCGTCCATAAAGCTCGCCAGCGGCGGCATTTTCATGGCGTAGGCTTCCGCGCGTCCCATCACGATGCAGTTGGTGATAATCAGACCGACGAACACCGAGAGCTGCTTTGAGGTTTCATAGGCGAACGCGCGCAGCAGCTGATCGACCACGATCACCAGCGACGCGATGATCGCCATCTGCACGATGATCCTCACGCTGTTCGGAATGTGGTGGCGGATCATTGAGATAAACATGCTGGAAAACGCCGTGACCAGCGTTACCGCAACGGTCATTACCAGCGCGGTTTCCAGCTTGGTGGTGACCGCCAGCGCCGAACAAACGCCCAGCACCTGCAGCGTAATTGGGTTATTGGCAAGCAGGGGACCAATCAGCACCTTTTTGACTTCTTTTAGTTCACCCGTATCAGCCATTGTTCAGCGCTCCTTCACGTACGTTTTTCAGGAAAGGCCCAAAGCCCATCTCGCCCATCCAGAAATCAAAACTGTGCTGCACCCCGTTTGAGGTGAGCGTTGCCCCGGATAGTCCGTCGACGGCGTATTCGTCGCCGGGACGTGCAGCTCCTTTCATCACCTTCAGCGCGGGCTGGCCGCTATCGTCGAGCACTTTTTTACCGACAAACTGCGCCCGCCAGTTAGGGTTTTCGATTTCGCCCCCCAGTCCCGGCGTTTCGCCCTGGTCATAATACGTAATGCCCTTAACGGTGCGGCCGTCCGTATCAAGCGCGACGAAAGCGTACATCATCGACCACAGGCCGTTGCCGTAAATCGGCAGCACCATTTCCTGAACCCGCTTTTGATCGTCGCGTACCAGATAGATTTCAGCGAGGTTGCTGCGTCGCTTGATGCCGGCCGGATCCTGCCCGGGCTCCAGCGACAAACTCATCTGCGGATCTTTCAGCGCCAGCGCCTGGTTAAACGTGGCCGGATCTTTGTCCAGCAGCTCGCCCGTTTTTAAGTCCACCAGCCGCGCCGAAATGCGTTCGGCAAAGATACTCGAAACGTCGTCTGCGCTCATGCCTTCCTGCATTAGCCCGGCGACGGCGAGTATATTGCGCTGTTTATCCAGCGCGCGCTGCTCCTGCTGCAGCGGCTTTAAACCAACGGCAGAGCCCGCAACCACGATGGAACACACCAGGCACAGTACCAGCACCACCAGCAGCGTTTTGCCGATGCTGTCGTTGTTTTTAATTTCAGCCACGCGCCTTCCTCCGCTTAATGTTGGCGCGCACGACCAGATAATCAAAGAGCGGCGCAAACAGGTTGGCAAACAAAATGGCCAACATCATCCCTTCCGGATAGGCCGGGTTGACCACGCGAATCAGTACGCACATCGCGCCGATGAGCGCGCCGTAGCACCATTTCCCCTTGTCGGTAAACGAGGCCGAAACCGGATCGGTTGCCATAAACATCATGCCGAACGCAAAGCCGCCCAGCACCAGATGCCAGTACCACGGCATCGCAAACATGGGATTGGTTGTGGAACCGATAGCGTTGAACATCGTGGCAGTCAGCACCATGCCCAGCATCACGCCTGCCACAATCCGCCACGACGCCACGCGCCCGAACAAAATAATGGCCCCGCCAATCAAAATCATCAGCGTGGAAACTTCACCGATAGAGCCGGGGATTGTGCCAATAAAGGCATCAAACCAGGTGACGGGTTGGCCGGTAGCGTTATTGACCAGCGTTTCACCGCCGTGCGCGGCCCACTGGGACAGCGGCGTCGCGCCGGAGAAACCGTCTGCCGCCGTCCAGACCAGATCGCCAGAGATTTGCGCCGGATAGGCGAAGAACAGGAATGCACGCCCCGCCAGCGCCGGGTTAAGGAAGTTACGCCCGGTTCCGCCGAAGATCTCTTTAGCAATCACCACGCCAAAACTGATGCCCAGCGCCGCCTGCCAGAGCGGCAGCGTGGGCGGTACGATCAGGGCAAACAGGATGGAGGTGACGAAGAAGCCTTCATTAATTTCGTGTTTGCGGATAATGGCAAACAGCACTTCCCAGAAGCCGCCGACGATAAACACCGTGAGGTAAATCGGCAGGAAGAATACGGCGCCCAGCGTCATCATGCTTATCCAGCCCGCGTCCGCCGCAAAGCTCACGCCAAGCGACTGCGCCAGCCGATAGTGCCAGTCAGACTGGATCACCTGCGCCAGCTGCGGGGCGTCGTACAAATGGTGCAGCGCAGGAATGGTCTGCAGGCCCACGTTGTACATGCCCCAGAACATGGCCGGGAAGACCGCAAACCAGACTAAAATCATCATTCGCTTGAGGTCGATGGCGTCGCGGACGTGCCCCGCCCCTTTCGTCACCTGCCCGGGGGTATAGAAAATGGTCGTCGTCGCCTCAAACAGGGGGTAATACTTTTTCAGCTTACCCTCGGTAAAGTGCGGCTCCATTTTTTCAAAGAGGTGTTTTAAGCCCATCAGTTATCCTTCCTGCTCAATGCGGGTTAACACCTCGCGTAATACGGATCCATATTCGTATTTACCCGGACAGACATAGGTACAGAGCGCAAGATCTTCTTCATCCAGCTCAAGGCATCCCAGCGCCTGAGCGCTGTCGGAATCCCCGGCGAGCAGATCGCGCAGCAGCATCGTTGGCAGAATATCCAGCGGCATGACGCGCTCGTAGTTGCCGATGGGAACCATGGCGCGCTCACCGCCGTGCGTGCTGGTGGAGAAATTAAACAGCTTGTCCCGAAGGAAGTGGCCTAGCGTGGTGCGGGTCACCGAATACTTATCGGCCCCCGGCAGCACCCAGCCAAAGAGCTCTTTCTCGCGCCCTTCCTGGACGATGCTGACCTGGAGATGGAAACGGCCAAGAAAAGCCTGCTCGCCCACCGCCTGCCTGCCGCTGAGCACCGATCCGGAAATCAGGCGATTCTCACCGGGTTTTGTTTCGCCCACCAGCAGTTCGCTAATGTCCGCTCCCAGAAGCGTGCGCACCAGGCGCGGATGCGCCGCCTGCGGTCCGCCAACGGCGATCGTCCGCTCGGTCCACAGCTCGCCGGTGGTGAAAAGCCTGCCGATGGCAATCACGTCCTGATAGTTGAGATGCCACACCTGCTTCGCCAGGCTGACCGGCTCGAGGAAATGGATATGGGTTCCCACAAGCCCCGCCGGATGGGGGCCTGCAAACGCATTAAAGGTGACCTGCCCCTGCGGATGGCCGCCCAGCTTGCCTCCGCTCGCCTGGCAAACGTGGACTTTTCCCGCCGTCAGCCGCGTTAAGACAGTTAGCCCCGCATCAAACGCCTTTCTTTCCGTCAGGATGAGAGGCTCGGGATCGGCGCTCAGCGGGTTGGTGTCGATTGCCGTGACGAAGATGGCGGCGGGCACCGAGCCGGGAACGGGAGACTTACTGAATGGACGCGTGCGCAGCGCGGTCCACAGGCCGGAATCGAGCAGCTGCGCCTGAACGGTATCGCGGCTGAGGGTAGACAGCGCCGAAGGATCATAGCGGGTAAACTCACGCTGTTCGTTTCCTTCAATACGAATGACCATGGACCGGAAGACGCGGCGCTCGCCGCGATGAATGCCCACAACCGTTCCGCTGGCGGGTGCCGTGAACAGAACGCCGGGATTTTTTTTATCCTCGAACAGCGCCTGCCCCTTAATGACGCGATCGCCTTCCTGCACCAGCATCGAGGGGCGCATCCCCACGTAATCGTCGCCCAAAAGAGCAACATGGCGAACGCCAGCGCCGGCAGTAACCTGCTGCTCAGGTCTGCCTGCGATCGGTAAATCAAGTCCTTTTCTTATTCTAAACATGTGGTTAGCAGGTATCCGTAGACGTCAAGCCAGAGGAGACGGATTGTAACAGCATCTCACGCGTCGGCGGCAGCGAATCTGCCGTCCAGGACGCCAAACTGCGAGCCGTTACGCAAAGTTTCTGAGGTCAACGTCTTTTACAATGTTTGTAGCGTAAAACAAATGTGTAAACTCGCAGCTTCGCTATTGCGAAAATCTATAGCGGTGCTAATGTGAGCGCGCCTGTCCAGAGTTTTCTGATTTCGGGTCTCTTTTTGCCGTTCTGGCAAGTTGGTCATAGTTTTATCAAGGAACTCGTAGTATGCGTAAAATCGCATTATTCATTGCGATGCTTCTGATTCCGTGTGTGTCGTTTGCCGGGCTGCTCAGCAGCAACAGCTCCACCACACCCATCAGCAAAGAATATAAGCAGCAGTTAATGGGATCACCGGTTTATATTCAAATCTACAAGGAAGAGCGCACCCTCGATCTGTTTGTGAAAATGGGCGAGACATACCAGCTACTTGATAGCTACAAAATTTGTAACTACTCCGGCGGCCTGGGGCCGAAACAGCGTCAGGGCGATTTTAAAAGTCCGGAGGGGTTTTACAACGTTCAGCGTAATCAGCTAAAACCTGACAGCCGCTTCTATAAAGCGATCAATATCGGCTTTCCAAATGCCTACGACCGCGCGCACGGTTATGAAGGTAAATACCTGATGATTCACGGTGCCTGCGTGTCCGTCGGCTGTTATGCGATGACGGATACCGGTATTGATGAGATTTTCCAGTTTGTGACGGGCGCGCTGGTGTTTGGTCAGCCTAACGTTCAGGTCAGCATCTATCCGTTCCGCATGACCGATGCCAACATGGCGCGCCATAAGTACTCTTACTATGCCGATTTCTGGAAACAGCTGAAGCCGGGCTACGACTACTTTGAGCAGACCCACAAGCCACCCGTTATCTCTATCGTTGGTGGCCGCTACGTGGTCAGCAAGCCGCTGAGCCACGAAGTCGTTCAGCCGCAGCTGGCGTCAAATTACGCGGTCCCCGAGGCAAAATAGTACCCACTCGCCTGGCATAATCTTTTGCCAGGTTTCGTTGCCCGTCAGCGGCTGCGTCGCAATCACGGTGACCACATCGTTTGGTGTGGTCTCTTTCTGAAAGTCTATTTCCACATCCTGGTCGAGCAGCGTCGCCACGCCAAAGGGCGCGCGTCGGGTGATCCAGAATAAATTCGTGGAGCAGAACGCCATAACGTAGCGCCCGTCCGATAAGAGCATGTTAAATACGCCCTTCTCGCGCAGCTCAGACGCCAGCGACGCGATGTATTTGAACACGGCGGCCATATTGCCGGGCGTTCGCGGGTAACGCTCGGTCAGCTTGTGCAGCAGCCAGCAAAAGGCTTTTTCACTGTCGGTTTCGCCGACCGGGCGGAAATTCCCGGTCTCGAGGGATTTATAGCCCGTGAGCTGGCCGTTGTGCGCGTAGGTCCAGTTACGTCCCCACAGCTCGCGGGTAAAGGGATGGGTGTTTTCCAGCGCCACTTCGCCGCGGTTTGCCTGACGGATATGGGCGATCACCGAGCGGGACTTAATAGGATAATCCTGCACCAGTTTGGCAATTGGCGAGTTGAAGCTGGGTTGCGGATCTTTGAACGTGCGACAGCCTTTGCCTTCGTAGAAGGTGATGCCCCAGCCGTCTTTATGCGGCCCGGTTCCCCCACCGCGCTGAACCAGCCCGGTAAAACTAAAGCAGATATCGGTTGGCACATTGGCGCTCATCCCGAGCAGTTCGCACATACGTTACCTCCACAACAGCGGGGGGTCACAAGCGCCCCCCAGCGAAGTCTTACTTGACCATCTCTTTTTCGATCAGCTGGATCAGGATATGGATCACTTTAATGTGAATTTCCTGAATACGATCGGCGTAGCCAAAGTGCGGAACACGGATCTCAATATCCGCCGTGCCGTCCATTTTACCGCCGTCTTTACCGGTCAGCGTGATGACTTTCATTCCTTTCTCACGCGCGGCGGCAATCGCTTTGATCACGTTAGCGGAGTTACCGGAGGTAGAAATACCCAGCAGCACATCGCCTTCACGGCCCACTGCTTCCACGTAGCGAGAGAAGACATAGTCGTAACCAAAGTCGTTGCTCACGCAGGAGATGTGGCTCACGTCAGAAATCGCAATCGCCGGGTAGCCCGGACGGTTTTCACGATAGCGCCCGGTCAGCTCTTCCGCGAAGTGCATGGCGTCACAGTGGGAACCACCGTTACCGCAGGAGAGCACTTTACCACCCGCTTTGAAGCTGTCCGCCAGCAGAACCGCCGCGCGCTGAATGGCGTGGATATTGGCATCATCTTTCAGAAAGTTAGCCAGCGTTTCCGCCGCTTCGTTCAGTTCGTTACGAATAAGATCCTGGTACATGAGGATAATCCTTCAGTATTGATGAAATAACACAGTGGAGTGTACCGGATAGCGTTAAAAGCGAGAAGCTTAAGCCATACGATTCATCGGGCGTTTTGATTTTTCGTGCCCGTATTGACGCGAACAATGTGAACCAGGTTGTAATTATCTTGTAAACACATTGCTAAAGAAAATGACATCAACTACAACCATATCATCACAAGTGGTCAGACCTCCTACAAGCAAGGGAGCTTTTCTTTATGATGATTTTGAGCATTATCGCAACCGTTATTCTCATCGGTGTGCTGTTCTATCACCGCGTAAGTTTATTCCTGAGCAGCCTGATACTTCTGGCCTGGACGGCTGCGCTTGGCGTCGCAGGTCTTTGGAATATCTGGGTATTGGTTCCGCTGGCCCTCATTCTTCTGCCGCTGAATCTTGCGCCGATGCGTAAGTCGATGATCTCCGCGCCGGTGTTCAAAGGGTTCCGTAAAGTAATGCCGCCAATGTCGCGCACGGAGAAAGAAGCGATCGATGCGGGCACGACCTGGTGGGAAGGCGATCTGTTCCAGGGCAACCCGGACTGGAAAAAGCTGCATAACTACCCGCAGCCGCGCCTGACCGCAGAAGAACAGGCCTTTATTGACGGCCCGGTGGAGGAAGCATGCCGCATGGCAAACGACTTCGCCATCACCCACGAAATGGCCGACCTGCCGCCGGAGCTGTGGGCTTACCTGAAAGAGCATCGCTTCTTCGCGATGATCATTAAGAAAGAGTACGGCGGACTTGAATTTTCCGCTTATGCCCAGGCTCGCGTGCTGCAGAAGCTGGCAGGCGTGTCGGGCATCCTGGCCATTACCGTTGGCGTGCCTAACTCGTTAGGCCCGGGCGAACTGCTCCAGCACTACGGTACTGAAGAACAGAAAGATCACTACCTGCCGCGCCTGGCGCGCGGTCAGGAAATTCCGTGCTTCGCGCTGACCAGCCCGGAAGCAGGCTCCGATGCGGGCGCGATTCCGGATACCGGCGTGGTGTGCATGGGCGAATGGCAGGGACAGCAGGTGCTCGGCATGCGCCTGACCTGGAACAAACGTTACATTACGCTCGCCCCTATCGCGACCGTGCTGGGCCTGGCGTTTAAGCTCTCCGACCCGGAAAAACTGCTGGGCGGCGAAGAAGATCTGGGCATTACCTGCGCGCTGATCCCAACCTCAACGCCGGGCGTTGAAATTGGTCGTCGCCACTTCCCGCTCAACGTGCCGTTCCAGAACGGCCCTACCCGCGGTCAGGACATCTTTGTGCCGATTGACTACATCATCGGCGGTCCGAAAATGGCCGGTCAGGGCTGGCGCATGCTGGTGGAGTGTCTGTCGGTTGGCCGCGGCATAACCCTGCCGTCGAACTCTACCGGTGGCCTGAAGTCCGTGGCGATGGGAATTGGCGCCTACGCGTATATCCGCCGTCAGTTCAAAATCTCCATCGGCAAGATGGAAGGGATCGAGGAGCCGCTGGCGCGCATTGCGGGCAACGCCTACGTGATGGACGCCGCCGCATCGTTGATTACCTACGGCATTATGCTCGGCGAGAAGCCGGCCGTGCTGTCGGCGATTGTGAAGTACCACTGTACCCACCGCGCGCAGCAGTCAATCATTGACGCGATGGATATCGCGGGCGGTAAAGGCATTATGCTTGGCGAAGGCAACTTCCTGGCGCGCGGCTACCAAGGCTCACCGATTGCCATTACCGTTGAAGGGGCAAACATCCTGACGCGCAGCATGATGATCTTCGGCCAGGGCGCCATCCGCTGCCATCCATACGTGCTTGAAGAGATGGCCGCCGCGCAGAATAACGACGTGAACGCCTTCGATAAGCTGCTGTTTAAACATATCGGGCACGTGGGCAGCAACAAGGTGCGCAGCTTCTGGCTGGGCCTGACGCGCGGGCTAACCAGCGCGACCCCAACCGGCGATGCGACTAAACGTTACTACCAGCACCTGAACCGTCTGAGCGCCAACCTGGCCCTGCTGTCTGACGTTTCTATGGCCGTGCTGGGCGGCAGCCTGAAGCGTCGCGAGCGTATCTCTGCCCGTCTGGGCGATGTGCTGAGCCAGATCTTCCTGGCCTCGGCGGTGCTCAAGCGCTACGACGACGAAGGCCGACAGGAAGCGGATCTGCCGCTGGTGCATTGGGGCGTTCAGGACGCGCTGTATCAGGCAGAACAGGCGATTGACGATCTGCTGGCGAACTTCCCGAACCGCTTTGTGGCAGGCGTGTTGCGCGCAACGATCTTCCCGACCGGCCGTCACTATCTGGCACCGTCTGACAGGCTGGATCACAAAGTCGCGAAGATCCTGCAGATACCGAGCGCAACGCGTTCACGCATTGGCCGCGGTCAGTATCTGGAACCAACCGAGCATAATCCGGTGGGCCTGCTGGAAGAGGCGCTGCGCGACGTGATGGCCGCCGACCCGATTCATCAGAAGATTTGCAAGCAGTTGGGCAAAAACCTGCCGTTTACCCGCCTGGATGAACTGGCGAAACAGGCTCTGTCTGGCGGCATCATTAATCAGGATGAAGCGGCTGTTCTGGTGAAAGCCGAAGAGAGCCGCCTGCGCAGCATTAACGTGGATGATTTTGAACCGGACGAGCTGGCGACGCAGCCGGTAAAGCTCCCGGAGAAGCAGCGCAAACCTGAAGCCGCGTAGCGCGCTTCGCCTCCACAAACCCCGCCCAGCGCGGGGTTTTTTATTGCCTCCCATTCTGTTTATGTCGTGCTACAGTGTGAAAAAGCGATCGTTTTAGGAGTCTGTATTGTGCCTGGCTTAAAGATTTCGATTTTGCAACAGCCTTTAGCGTGGATGGACGGCCCTGCCAACCTGCGCCACTTCGATCGTCAGCTGGAAGGGATTACCGGGCGCGATGTGATTGTTCTGCCGGAGATGTTCACCACCGGTTTCGCGATGGAAGCCGCTAAAAAGTCGATGCCACAGGAAGAGGTTGTCGCCTGGATGCATGCCAAAGCGCAGCAGACAAACGCGCTGATAGCCGGCAGCGCCGCGCTGCAAACCGAGCGCGGGCCGGTCAACCGGTTCCTGCTGGCCGAGCCGGAAGGGAAAGTGCACTTTTACGACAAGCGCCACCTCTTCCGCATGGCCGACGAGCATCATCATTATGAAGCGGGTAACGAACGCATCGTCTTTGAGTGGCGCGGCTGGCGCATCCTGCCGCTGGTCTGCTATGACCTGCGCTTCCCGGTCTGGTCGCGCAACCGCAACGACTACGATCTGGCGCTGTACGTCGCCAACTGGCCTGCCCCGCGCTCGCTGCACTGGCAGGCGCTGCTGGTGGCGCGCGCCATTGAAAATCAGGCGTACGTGGTGGGCTGTAACCGCGTCGGGACCGACGGCAATGGGCATCACTATCGCGGCGACAGCCGGGTGATAAATCCGCAGGGAGAGATTATCGCCACCGCCGAACCGCATCAGGCCACGCGAATAGATGCGGAGCTGTCGCTGACGGCGCTGAGAGAGTATCGGGAGAAATTCCCGGCCTGGCAGGATGCCGACCCGTTTAACATCGGCTAATCAGAAGCCGGGCGGCGCTTGCGTCTTGCCCGGCATGTACGTGACGTGAGGTTTATAAGCTGTAGAAATGACGAAGGCCTGAATCATTTCTGATTCAGGCCTTCTGAATAGTGGCGGAACGGACGGGACTCGAACCCGCGACCCCCTGCGTGACAGGCAGGTATTCTAACCGACTGAACTACCGCTCCACTGTTCCCGTTTGGGGAACGAGGCGAATATTACGGTCTGCCTCTGAACTCGTCAACGCTTTTTCTCACGTTTTGAATCGTTTGCTGTAAAAATCACCCAAACGGTGATTTTACACGCATTTATACACACTTTACGCGCGCCACATGCAGCTTCCGCCCTTCTTCTGCACGAGGTCCAGACGCGATTCATGGTCGAGCAGCTCGGCATCGCTGGCCAAAACCACCCGCAGACGGCTGGCCTGACGGACAATGCGCTGAATGCCCGCCTCACCCTGCGTCTGCTGCGATTCATTCTCGGTGCTGAATTTCATCGACGTTTGCCCGCCGGTCATGGTCAGATAGACATCTGCCAGTATCTGGGCATCGAGCAGCGCGCCGTGCAGCGTTCGCTTGGTGTTGTCTATTTCATAGCGCGAGCAAAGCGCATCGAGGCTGTTACGCTTGCCGGGGAACATCTTCCTCGCCAGCGCCAGGCTGTCCGTGACCTTACAGAAGGTATTTGTCTTCGGAATATCACGATTGAGCTTGCTGAACTCATAGTCCATAAAGCCGATATCGAACGACGCGTTGTGAATGACGAGCTCTGCGCCTCTGATGTATTCGAGAAATTCATCCGCGACGTCCGCAAAGGTCGGCTTATCAAGCAAGAACTCATCGGCAATACCGTGAACGCCGAAGGCTTCCGGGTCCACCAGCCGATCGGGCTTGAGATAAACATGGAAGTTGTTTCCCGTAAGACGGCGGTTCACCACCTCTACGGCACCGATCTCAATGATCTTATGCCCTTCGTAGTGCGCGCCGATCTGGTTCATACCCGTGGTTTCGGTATCGAGAACAATCTGGCGAGTTATTGCTGTGCTCATAGCGGTCATTTATGTCAGACTTATCGTTTAACTGATCGTTTCAAATACAGGAAGTCTACCAGAGATGCGTAAACAGGTAGAAATTTTCACCGATGGATCTTGTCTGGGTAACCCAGGGCCCGGTGGCTATGGCGCCATTATGCGCTATCGTCAGCACGAAAAAACCTTTAGCGAAGGCTATTTCCTGACGACCAACAACCGCATGGAGCTGATGGCCGCGATTGTCGCGCTCGAAGCGCTTAAGGAGCACTGCGACGTTACGCTGAGTACCGATAGCCAGTACGTGCGTCAGGGAATAACGCAGTGGATCCATAACTGGAAAAAACGCGGCTGGAAAACCGCAGAGAAAAAGCCGGTTAAGAACGTCGACCTGTGGAAGCGTCTTGATGCGGCCTTAGGCCAGCACGAAATCAAATGGGAGTGGGTAAAAGGCCACGCCGGACACCCAGAAAACGAACGTTGCGACGAACTGGCGCGGGCGGCGGCGTCTAATCCTGCTCACGAAGACGTCGGCTACCAGCCTGAATCCTGATCGCGGTTTTTATACTGCCGCGTCGCGCCAACGGTCTGACGAATTTGTGATTTCGATTTAGACTGTTTCATTGGGTTAAGCGTAAGAGGAATTGTCCGCTTACGCGCCACAATAAACTGCATGCAGCCCAATGCTGGCAAGTGCGTGCTGAGCAACGCCCCGCCCTGCCGCGTCCAGGGAAGTACCTGGAAACCGCCGTAGGAGAGCACTTCAAAATTCAACAACGAGAGCCAGTCTAGCTGGCGCATCATTGAAAACATTCTGCTGTTATAGGGCGCTTTGCGGCGCAGCCCCGGAACCAGCTTACGTAATCCCATCAGGCTCAAAGGATTAAAGCCGCTGATCACCAGCCAGCCGTCATCAATCAGCACCCGATCGGCTTCGCGCAGAAGACGATGCGGATCGCTACACCAGGGCAAGGTATGGGCGAGCAGGCAGGCATCAACGGATTTTTCAGCAAACGGCAAATGCAGCGGGTCAGCGACAACCTGAACGGGTAATCCAGAGAGTGAGACATTCACCTGGTGAGAGATAGCGCAGCTTTCGGTATTGATTTCTGCACTGAGGTTGCCAATCTTAAGCAGGTGAAAGCCGTACATTTTTGCCAGCCAGGGCTTAAGCTGCTGCTCCAGCGCCTCGCGATAGTATTCACCCCAGGGCAATTCAGCCCAACGTTCCGGTGCTGCGACAGCCTGAGGTATCCTTGCCGGTTTCATCAACAATTCCGCCACGTTGTAAGAGGTAATGTATGAATCTTATCAGTATTCCCGCCTTTCAGGACAATTACATCTGGGTATTAGTTGACGACGATAAACGCTGCATCATCGTCGATCCGGGCGAATCAGCCCCCGTTTTACGTGCGATTAAAGAAAATGGCTGGCTACCTGAAGCCATTCTTCTGACGCACCACCATAACGATCACGTGGGCGGCGTAGCGGATTTACTTGCTGTGTTTCCACATCTTGCGGTCTATGGGCCCGCCGAGACACAAAATAAGGGTACAACGCAAGTAGTCAAAGAAGGCGAAACTATCCACATACGTGAGTGGGATTTTTCCGCAATTGCTACCCCAGGTCACACTTCAGGACATCTGTCTTTCTATAGCAAACCTTATCTGTTTTGCGGCGACACATTATTTTCAGGTGGGTGCGGAAGGCTATTTGAAGGCACACCAGAACAAATGTATCAATCTTTACAAAAGATTAATGCGCTGCCAGATGAAACCGTCATATGTTGCGCACATGAGTATACATTAGGGAATATGAAGTTTTCCGCCAGCATCTTGCCTGACGATCCAGCGATTCAGGATTATTACCAGAAAGTGAAGGAGTTACGCGCAAAAAACCAAAAAACACTCCCCGTAATTCTGAAAAATGAGCGTATAATAAATTTATTTTTACGAACTGATGATATTGATTTAATTAAAAAAATTAACCAAGAAACAAATTTGCAACAACCAGAGGCACGATTTGCATGGTTAAGGTCAAAGAAAGATAACTTCAGATAAATGCGGGTTGCCTTTTCAAAATTTCGCCGTTATCATCGCTCGTCTTTTAAGCAACTATTGACACACACATGAAGGCAAAAGCGATATTACTCGCCTCTGTCCTGCTTGTCGGTTGCCAGGCGCAAAACGCCAGTAACGTACAACAGCACGCACAGAGCCTTTCTGCAGCTGGTCAAGGGGAAGCAGGGAAGTTTGCAAGTTCGGCACGATGGTTGGACGATGGGACAACATTCGCGCAGGAACAGAACTTGTGGGCCTCTATTGGCGACGAGCTAAAGATGGGAATTCCGGAAAACAGCCGGATTCGCGAACAGAAACAGAAGTATTTGAGAAATAAGAGCTATCTCCACGATGTAACGTTACGGGCAGAGCCGTATATGTACTGGATAGCCGGGCAAGTTAAGAAACGTAACATGCCTATGGAGCTGGTACTCCTACCCATAGTGGAGAGCGCTTTTGACCCACATGCAACGTCTGGCGCCAATGCCGCAGGTATTTGGCAGATCATTCCGAGCACAGGGCGCAATTATGGTTTGAAACAGACCCGCAGTTACGATGCGCGTCGCGATGTTGTCGCCTCAACGACAGCCGCTCTCGACATGATGCAGCGTCTGAACAAGATGTTTGATGGTGACTGGTTGTTAACGGTCGCAGCATATAACAGCGGTGAAGGTCGTGTCATGAAGGCAATGAAAGCGAATAAAGCGCGTGGAAAATCCACCGATTTTTGGTCGCTTTCACTGCCGCAGGAAACGAAGATCTACGTACCCAAGATGCTGGCCTTGAGCGACATCCTCAAGAACAGCAAGCGCTACGGTGTGCAACTGCCAACACCAGACGAAAGTCGTGCACTGGCGCGCGTTCGCCTCAGCAGTCCGGTTGATATTCAACAGGTTGCTGATATGACGGGTATGTCGGTTAGTAAGCTTAAAACCTTTAATGCAGGTGTTAAAGGCTCAACGCTGGGGGCTAGCGGCCCGCAGTATGTAATGGTTCCGCAGAAACATGCTGAGCAGTTACGCGAGTCTTTAGCTTCGGGTGAGATTGCCGCCGTTCAGTCAACGCTGATCGCCGATACCTCACCGGTAAGCAGCCGGAGTTATAAGGTTCGTTCGGGTGATACGCTTTCGGGCATTGCTTCACGTCTCGGCGTGAACAGTAAAGATCTGCAGCAGTGGAACAATCTGCGCGGCTCTGGTCTGAAAGTGGGTCAGACTCTGACGGTAGGTGCAGGTAACAGTGCAGAGCGTCTCGCCAGAAACAGCGACAGCATTACTTATCGCGTGCGCAAGGGTGATTCGCTTTCCAGTATCGCTAAACGCCACGGCGTGAACATTAAAGATGTGATGCGCTGGAATCATGATACTGACAACCTACAGCCAGGCGACCAGCTAACGCTGTTTGTGAAAAACAACGCTACGCCGGATTCCTGATCGCTCGACCTGATGCAAAAAGGCACCGATTCCCCTCGGTGCCTTTTTCTTTTATCCCGCTTTATACGCCTCGGCCATGATGGTATCGCTGGTAAACGAGCCGTCATCCTTCAGCTCAAAGTAGGCCTTCACCTCCGCCGAAGCACTCTCCTGATACAAACGAATCGCCTGGCTTAACGCGTCCGGCGTCCGCATGCGGGCGATCCATGAGCTGAACTCGAGCGGCAGCCGATCCGTGACCAATGAATGTGAAATCAAACCTGCCTCGGTGATAAAGGTTAACCACTCTCCGCTTGAGTAATTTTGAACGTGCGACGTGTCGCGCAGCGCTTCTACCGTCTGCAGCCAGATGTTGCGCACCGGATGCCCCGGAGACATCACGTCCATGATGATGAAGATCCCGCCTGGCTTAAGTACGCGCCTTACCTCACGTAACGCCTGCCCGACATCATGCCAGTGGTGCGCAGAGTAGCGGCTGATAACGATCTCAAAAGACGCATCGGCAAAGGGTAATGACTCGGCATAGCCCTGGCACGTCGCGACGTTTTTCAGTCCTTTGGCTTTAGCTGCTTCTGTAACGACGTCCAGCATCTGGCTGGATAAGTCATACGCAGTAACCTGCTCTACGTGCTGCGCAGCCGTAAAGCTGGCGTGCCCTGCCCCGCAGCCTAAATCCAGCAGATGCGCCTGGGGAAACGCTGATAAGCGCTCACCAAGACGCACCAGGTCGCGCCCGGAGGCATGCACGGCGCTGCTAAGATAAGCGCTTGCCTGAGAGCCAAACTGCTTTTCTACATTGTCATGATGGGAGCGTGTCGTTGTCGTCATTGCACTGTCCTTTTGTTGGTTAAAAATAAAGGGCAGCACCGCGAGCCGGTCTGCCCCACGGCAGACCTGACGCACCATTACTTATCAGGTTTGCCGGGACTGAATTCGACGAGTAGCGGATTGTGATCGGAGGCGCGCGTCACCAGTACGGAGGCGTCATGCACGCTTAAGCCGCGGTAGAAGACAAAATCGAGAGGACGGCCGAACGCTTTTTTGCGCTGGTCGTCGGTAAAGCGAACTTCACGCAGGGACATTTCGCGCGCAAAGCGATACAGCGCGTTCATGCGCGGGCGGCTCCAGGCATTAAAATCGCCGGCCATGATGATTGGCCCGCTGTGATGCGCAATCTGGTCCCCAATGGGAAGTAACTGCTTACTATACACATCCACGCCCAGGCTGAAGTTAACCGCGTGAATGTTTACCACCATCAGCAAACGGCTGTCCGGCAAGGGATAAACGGTTACCAGCGCGGATTTTGCCAGGCGCAGCAGCGGCTCACGCTCGCGCAAAGGGCAGCAATAAACCGGGTGCGCGGAAGAAAGCGTCATCACACCAGAAGGATGTTGCGGTAAAACAAATGCGGGGACCTGATCGGCTGCGAGATAGTTCGTCGTTGCAAACCGGACCAGCTCAGGCGTGGTTTGTGCCTCCTGTAACAGCACCAGATGCGCATCTTTACCAAAATTCTTCAGCACGGATAACCAGTCGGCGCGCTGCTGCTTAAAAATATTCCACACCAGCACGCGAATTTTTTCATCGCTGCTTAACGGAGCGCCGGCGGGTAATGCCTGGCTAAGGCTTGCAAACGACCCCGGAGGTAAAATCCTCTCCGCGGGTAATCCGGCAACATAGCGCATGGCATAGGTATTTTTTCGCACTTTCGGAAACGACCTCTATAGCAATGAACCAGCCCGGAAAACGGACTGGTTCTACTGTTATAGGGACTTTATGTTTTACTTTCAATGCAATTTCTGAGAAACCGCTTTCCAGTTTTGTAAGCAAGCGCTTACTGCGAGTTACACGAGCGCGACACGCGCGGGTTTATCGAGGCGCCCGCTCAGGCCAATCAGCAGTAACGCCACAAGCACGATGACTGCGCCGATCCACGGCGTCTGTGCAAGCCCGAAATGCTCTACCGTCTGCCCGCCAATAATGGAGCCCAGAGCGATACCTATGTTAAACGCTGCAATGTTAAGACCGGAGGCAACATCTACCGCATTCGGCGCGTAAAGCTCGGCTTTTTGCACTACGTAAACCTGCAGACCAGGCACGTTTCCGAAGGCGAATATTCCCATCAGCAATATCGTAACCAGGGCGGCGTAATGCATCGATGCCGTGAACTGGAAGGTAGTTAGCAGCACAACCAGCGCTGCGAAGATAAATTTCAACGCAGGCACCGCTCCGTGCTTATCGGCCAGCTTGCCGCCCCAGATATTACCAATCGCTACTGAAATTCCGTATCCCAGCAGGATCCAGCTCACCGCACTCGGGGAGAAGCCAGCGAGATCCTGCATCATTGGAGCCAGGAAGGTGAAAGCCGTGAACACGCCGCCGTATCCAAGGGCCGTAACCGCGTAGATGAGCAGCAGGCGTGGATGAGTCAGCACGTTGAGCTGTTCCTTGAGGCTGGCGCTCGTGCGGCTTGGTATATCTGATGGCACCAGTAGCACACTCGCCACGAGCGCAATGACGCCCAGCAAAGATACCGCAAGAAACGTCTCGCGCCAGCCAAAATGCTGACCAATAAAGGTGCCGAGCGGTACGCCGGTCACCAGCGCAACGGTAAGACCGCCAAACATAATCGCGATGGCCGATGCGGCCTTCTCCTTCGGCACCAGACTCGTTGCAATGGTTGATCCTATAGAGAAGAAAACGCCGTGAGCAAGACCGGTTAACAGCCGCGCGATGACCAGCGTGGTGTAGTCGGGAGCCCGCCATGCAAGGATATTCCCGGCAGTAAATAACACCATCAGAGCAAGCAGCAGCTGTTTGCGCGGAAAGCGCCCGGTCAGCGCCGTCAGCACGGGGGCGCCAATGGCAACGCCTAGCGCGTAGATAGAGACTAAAAGCCCGGCAGAGGGCAAAGAGATGGCAAGCCGATCGGCAATCGTCGGAACAAGGCCTACGATCACAAATTCGGTCGTGCCGATTGCAAAGGCACTGATTGTCAGGGCCAGTAGCGCCAGTGGCATAACATACTCCGTATTCAGAATTAAGATGACAGGCAGTATGCGCCGGTGCTTAAATAACAAAAATGGTCAAAATATCAATTTAATTTTGCGGGTGGTGCAATAATGAAAGCGACGTCGGAAGAGCTGACGATCTTTGTCGCCGTTGTCGAAAGCGGCAGTTTTAGCCGCGCGGCGGAACAGCTGGGACAGGCTAATTCGGCTGTCAGCCGCTCGGTGAAAAAGCTGGAATCGAAGCTGGGCGTGAGTTTACTCAACAGAACAACGCGCCAGTTGAGCTTGACGGAAGAAGGCGAGCGCTATTTCCGACGAGTACAATCGGTCCTGCAGGAGATGGCCGCTGCCGAAACCGAAATTATTGAATCGCGCAGCACGCCGCGTGGTCTTCTGCGAATCGATGCGGCAACGCCTGTCGTTTTGCATTTTCTGATGCCGCTGATTAAACCCTTCCGCGAACGCTATCCTGAGATGACGCTCTCGCTGGTTTCGTCTGAGACATTCATTAATTTGATTGAAAGAAAGGTCGACGTGGCAATTAGGGCTGGAACATTAACAGACTCCAGCCTGCGCGCCCGCCCGCTTTTTACCAGCTATCGGAAGATCATCGCATCTCCGCACTATATTGCTCAGTTTGGCAAACCAGCGACGGTGGAAGAACTCAAGCAGCATCTCTGCCTCGGCTTTACGGAGCCTTCATCACTTAATACCTGGCCTGTTGCGTGTCATGATGGACAGCTGCATGAAATTCAGTGCGGGCTATCTTCCAATAGTGGTGAAACGCTCAAGCAGCTGTGTCTGGAAGGGAATGGGATTGCCTGTTTATCTGATTATATGATTGATAAGGAGATTGCCCGCGGCGAGCTGGTGGAGCTGATGCCAGAACAACGTTTGCCGGTTGAGATGCCTTTTAGCGCGGTATATTACAGCGACAGAGCCGTTAGCACGCGGATACGCGCATTTATCGACTTCCTGAGCGAGCATATAAAAACAGCTCCCGAAGGAGCTGTGAGAGGGTTTTAGCATACAGAGGGGGTTACATATTAATCCCAGTCTGGCGCCAGCCCTTCCGGGCTCACCAGGCGATCGTTGCGATCCAGCGCAGCGATCGCCTTTTTATCGTCGTCATCCAGCTTAAGCTCGATTGCTATCAAGTTACTGGCCAGGTTTTCGCGTTTCGTTGAGGATGGTATCACGGCATAACCTTCACCCAGTGCCCATGCCAGAATGACCTGAGCGGCCGTCGCGCTGTGTTTATCTGCGATGCGTGCGATTACCTCGTCCTTCAGCGCTTTACCATAGGCCAACGTCATGTAAGAAGTAATATGAATGCCACGCTGGTTTGCCCACTCAACCACTTTATGGTTCTGCAGATAAGGCGATAGCTCTACCTGGTTAGTGGCAATATTTGCTGCACCTACTGCCGCTACTGCTCTTTCCATTAGCGGAATGGTGAAGTTGGATATGCCAATTTCACGGGTTAAACCCTGTTCTTTCGCTTCCAGAAGCGCCTGCATGAACTCTTCAACCGAAACTGAATCATTAGGTGATGGCCAGTGGATAAGAGTGAGATCCACGTAGTCGGTGCGCAGTTTTTTCAGGCTCTCTTTCAGGCTTGGGATCAGCTTGTCTTTGCTGAGGTTCTCGATCCAAATTTTCGTGGTGATAAAAAGCGCGTTACGCGGTACGCCACTTTCTTCGATTGCCTGACCAACGGCCGCTTCGTTCTCATAGATTTGTGCCGTATCAATGGCGCGGTAGCCTAGCTCAAGCGCAGTTTTTACAGATGCGATAACAACGTCGTCTTTCAGGCGGAACGTGCCGAGACCAAATGCAGGGATAGCCATATTATTCCTCGTTAATCATACTGCTTGCGATATGAGGAAGATTATCTATGGTTCGGTTATGTAGAAAAAGAGCCTGAAACGCAGAGGATTTTTGCTAATTTAGCAATAATTGTATGACGGATAAGAAAAAAGCCCTGAGCGTTAACTCAGGGCTTTTAATAAGTGGCGGAACGGACGGGACTCGAACCCGCGACCCCCTGCGTGACAGGCAGGTATTCTAACCGACTGAACTACCGCTCCACCGAAGACTGCTGTAACCACCGGATTTATGCACCGGCTTACTGCTTAATTTGATGCCTGGCAGTTCCCTACTCTCACATGGGGAGACCCCACACTACCATCGGCGCTACGGCGTTTCACTTCTGAGTTCGGCATGGGGTCAGGTGGGACCACCGCGCTAAAGCCGCCAGGCAAATTCTGTTAAATCTGTATCAGGCTGAAATTTGATTCTTCGTCTCTCACCGCCAAAACAGCTTCGGCGTTGTAAGGTTAAGCCTCACGGTTCATTAGTATCGGTTAGCTCAACGCATCGCTGCGCTTACACACCCGACCTATCAACGTCGTAGTCTTCAACGTTC